>JAAZKM010000184.1 GCA_012799835.1 Candidatus Methanofastidiosia archaeon | reverse complement strand
CTCCATTCTGGTTATTGTTTTTAGCAACTCAATTATACCAAGAATGCAGGGCTCATGCTATTTTATTAGCCAAATATTATTGAATTTTCAAGGTGCAGAGGCACTTTTACAAGTGCGAAGTTTTAGTCTATAACTCATTTCTATAAAACCTTATTAAGGAAATATCGTTCTCATTTAAAGCATCGAACACACTTTTCGTATATAGCTTTATTGCGTTATTTATGTAGTTCCGTTGTCCGTCAATTATTACTTCATGATTCAGTACATTAACCAATTGAATTTTTTCTTCATTCTCTAATTTTTCCGGTTTCATACTGTAAACCTCTTTGTCAATAGGTACTCGGAAAGGCTCCATTAAATCAGAACCCAAATTAAACATGTTAAACATGTTATCATGAAACAATCCTAATTGAGTCAAATAACCATTAGCAGCAATCTCTCTATTAAATGCCGATAAAATAATACCATATCCATAATTTAATGCTGCATTAATGGGACTACTTGATGTCCTGGTAAAATCCATGCCAAATACTGAGTTAAAGTATACTTTTGCAGCATGCCCTTCCCTGTTAGTTCGATCTCCTGTTTCTACTTGATCAATATATTGTAATAACTGTTCGCTTGACTTTTTCTCTATCGTATTCAAAAACTCTTTTTGTTTGCGTATTTTTTCGGTCACTATCTCAGTCCATACTAAATCTTTGATATCTTTCTTCCACTCTATTTGCTTGCGGATCTTCGCACTGGTATCATGACTTCCATAATATGAAATCAGTTCCGAACATGGATTGCGTTTCTCATCACAGAATATTATCTTTACTTTTCTTTTAGTTAATTCACATAACAAACATGTAGTCAGGGAAACTGCAGTTGATTCAATTAAAAGCAGTGAAATCTCACTCAAATGTACTTTGGATGTTGTTGTCTTCTTCCTAACTACCATATAATCTTGTTTATAATCCAACTTGGAACAATTTGATATTACTATAACTCTCCAACTCATAGCATCAATAAATCCATTTCCTGCTCAAATATGCCAGTAGGAGATTGATGGATAAGTTTCGCAGAGGTATAAGACGATATCTTTTTATTAATTTTCATACTTCCTGCTTCTTTACTGCCACCAATCAAACGTAAATCAGCAGTAAGCGGTTTACACCGAAACAAATGTAGAATTTGACCTAGGACAATACATTGCTTTTCTAAAGTCAACCCTAGAAACTTTTCTCTTCCTTCTTCCAGCTTTGTTATTTGGCTTGCCGGCCTATACTTATAAATGGTATTCTTATGTTTCTCTAAAAATATGTCGTATAAGCTTATGTTCTCGGTAACAGTTATTCCATCATACTTGTTTATGGGCAAATCAGTCTTTTTGTCCTTACGATTTGCATTTCTATCTAAATACTTTAATACTTTTTTTAAGTACATTTCATATTTTTCATCTAAACAAAGTTGAACCGCTCCTTGCATGACTATCTGTCCGCTCCCTGTTGTTCCCCTAATATTCATAGGGAATCCATTAATAATCATATAGGAATTCTTCTTGATTTTAGGTAATATTATTCTAGGATCAATTAATCCATACTCAGTTATGCAATATTCATTCAGTAAATCAATATTATTCTCAAATTTATTTAAGAGATATAATGGAACAGTCTCGATGGTTCTTTGATTTTGGCCATTCCTATCTTTTGACTCAACAAGCATAAAGTAGGCTGGTGTAATTCCTTTATAGCCACCATACTTTTTAACATCCATCCCTGCTTTTATAGGTACGGTTGGATTAT
>JAAZKM010000183.1 GCA_012799835.1 Candidatus Methanofastidiosia archaeon | reverse complement strand
GGATACTTTTTTTATTGCATTAACAGCTACCGGTCTTTTTACATCTTTGTTAACCTCATCATTAAGTACTACCATGATTCCAGTAATGTCAGAAGTTGAAGAAAAAGAAGGTAAAGAAGGAAAGAGGAGCCACACAAACAATTTATTGAATATCATTATTTTAGTTTCATTAGCCGTTGTGATGCTGGGGTGGTTATTTGCTCCTTTAATTATCAAAATACTGGCTCATGGTTTTGAAGGTGATCAATTTAATTTAGCGGTTACAATGATGAGAATTGGGTTGCCGGTAGTAATTTTTGCGGGTATTGTGGGGGTCTATAGAGGGTACTTACAAAGTGAATTAATGTTTCTTGAGTCCGCCGCTGCTTCATTTCCATTCAACTTTACCTACATATTTTTCTTGCTATTTTTATCGGGTCTTTTTGGAATTAAAGGACTGATGGTTACTAGTGTACTGGCAGTTGGAGCACAAATTTTGATACAATTTCCCGGAATAAAAAAATCTGGATATCAATATCGATTTTTTATTGATATAAAGGATCAGTATATTAAAAAAATATTTTATTTAATCTTGCCGGTATTGGTTAGCATAGCAGTAAATGACCTGAATGTGATTGTAGATAGATCTCTGGCTTCAACATTAATTGAAGGAAGCATCTCGGCTCTTAATTATTCCAACAGGCTTAATGTTTTTATTTTGGCTATTTTTATATCTGCTATATCAACAGTGCTTTTTCCCATGCTTTCCAAGGAGGCAGCCAAAGAAAGCCATGAGACTTTTAAAAAATTGATCAGAAATGGTGTTAACATTATCTTATTAATAACTATTCCTGCTACAGTGGGAATGATTGTTTTAACTCAGCCTGTAGTAAGATTAGCATTTGAAAGAGGCGCTTTTGACCCGGTGGCAACTCAAATGACTTCTGCAGCGTTATTGTTTTATTCCCTGGGCTTAGTTGGTATGGCCTTACGACCTTTTATGGAAAGGGTTTATTACTCGCTGCAGGATACTAAAACGCCAATGCTTAACGGCGTTTTTGCTGTTGGTTTGAACATTGCGTTGAACTTTATCTTAATTAAGTCCATGGCACATAGTGGACTGGCCCTTGCAACCTCAATTGCGACTACCATTACAACCGGATCGTTAATTTATGGATTAAAGAAAAAAATTGGAAGTTTGGGGCTATCAAAGCTTGTCAAATGTGGTTTTAAATCTTTGGTTTCATCTTTGGTCATGGGTATGCTGGTATACTTGATGTACTATCCGTTAGAAAGTAAAGTGTTGGGGAATACCATACTGGAGTTAGCGGTATTACTGGGGGTAATTTCATTTGGCGCAGCCGTTTATCTGATCATCATATATTTACTGAAGGTCGATGAGATCAGTTGGTTTGTAAATTTGTTTAAGAGGAGGCTTGGGAATAAGCGCTTCAATGTTTAGTCTTAATTACCGGCATTTACTGAAGAGGTGCAAAGTAGAAGCTTGGCGGCAGCACTTCTTGATATGAGGTTTAAGTGGGCCTTTCCAGCTATTTTTGTGGGGAACTTACAATGTGGGTGAAGTTTGACGAAGATGTCCCAATGTGAGCGTAAAATAGAACCCACCTTGTAACCAAGGGGGCTTAGCATAAATTAAAATATAACAGCTTTTAACTTTTCATTCTGCATTCCTGGG
>JAAZKM010000182.1 GCA_012799835.1 Candidatus Methanofastidiosia archaeon | reverse complement strand
TCATCATGCAATAGAATATCTATCTAAGACAGAACGTGAACAAGTTGAAAAGATTTTTACTAATAACGAAATCGATTTATATTTGTGTGGAGATGCACATGAAATATGGATACGAAAAATAAATAATTGGCTTGAAATAACAACTGGTTGTTTAGTCAATGAAAAAGATGTAGAAGTTGTATTTTGTATGGGAAATACAAATAAAAATGAAATTAAAGCATATGAGTGGAATCAGAAATTTGGAACATGGCAAGAGTATATTGCTTTTAATAATTATTTAGATACTATTATGAAAAATAGACCACAATCTGCTAATTTAAATAATTTGCCAAAGCTAGAAAGGAATTATCGTATTACTGATGACATTATATTCTGTGCCAATCAAATACTTGAAAAGAATAGATTCATATATATATCTGGTCTAAGTGGTATAGGAAAAACATGCTTATCAATAAAATTGTCAGAACAAATTAAAAATAAATTTCAAATAAGTAGTGTATATTTTATTGACGGGTCTCATATAGAAAATTTTCAAGATTTTTATGCTATTGATTTGGATAAGTCAGGAAGAATGGTAAACTTAATTGATACTATTACCATAGAGAATGCAGTATATATTATTGATGATTTGCAAAGAAATATTGATAATATTGTAGAAAATTTAGTGTCGAAAATTTCTACTAATAAAAACTCTTTTATCATAATAACATCGCAATTGGAATCAGCTTATGCATCTCATCAGAGATTAGAATATGTATTGTCTTTTTTGACAGATGAAAAGAATATTTTGGATATTATTAATGTCTATCTGCCTAAAGAAAAGCAATGTCCAGAAAATTTAATCAGTGTTATAAAAGAAAAAACAAATGGCCATCCATTGTTATTAAATTCTTTAAGAGCTTTAGTGCAATATGATAATGAAAATTGGGAAGATATACTTGAAGGAGATTTGGTAGATTTTGTTTATCATGAGGTAGAAGATGGAAGAATGTTGTTGACAAAAGTATTGAATCGCCATAAGGAAACATTGTCAAGAGAGTTAGCAGCAATTGGTTGGTTAAATACTAAGTACATAAGTGAGCCTCTTTTATCTAAATTAATAACGAAAGAAGGAATAAGAAAGCTTTCTAAAAGGTTCTTCATACAAAAAAGTGAAGATAATGGAACGATAAAAATACATGATATTATATATGAATGTATCATAGAGTTTTTACGATTAGAACCAATTACAGGGGCTTATAGTGATAATTTTAAAAAAAATTTTTATGCTTATTTTATTAAGGAATTAAATAATAAATCAGCAAAATATTTTAAAGCATTGCATTTGCATGAAAAGAAGATTTATGATCTGGCAAATAAAGAAAAAAAACTAGGTGTGGAGTGGTATTTTTACGCTAAGGCATTTCCAAATGATGATTATGAAATTTTTTCTCAATTTAAATATACAGAAGAAGAATGTATTTCATGGATAAAAGAAAGTAAATCTCAATATATTATTGGTACTTTACTTGAGTTGATGGAGAGAAATTCAAGGATTAAACGTAAATCTAGTTCATATAAACAAGAAATGAATGAGCAAATTAATATTTTAAATATGCTTATAGAAAAAATAAAATTAGGACAAGACTTACGGTTTATGATACTTCATTATTTAGGTAAATTATATCGAAATATTGACAAAACCGAAAATGCGCTTGAGTGTTTCAAACAAATACTAGAAAATAGGCCAAATCATTTTGAATCAAAGTTACAACTAATACGTATACAAAAAAATACAAAATCTGTAAAGCCAGAAGTTATAGCAAATGAATATGCAGAATTATTAGATAACTATATTAAAGGTGAAAAAATAAGTATGTCAATTGTTCTTGCAGCTTATAGTGATGTATATAGTATTGCTAATAACAGTAAAGTAAAAAAGAAATACTTTTTGGATAGATTTGAATATTTTAATAAAGCTATACATTCGATGGCAGTGGAGACATTTGATCAGCCTTATAAGGTTTTAGCTTTGACTATTAAGTTTTACACATATAATTATCCTCAAAAAATAGTACAATTAGTAAATAATTTACCTATTCCAGCATTAAATACGATAAATAAAAACAATTACTTTGATATTGCTCAGCTATATAAAGAAATTGGTAAGGCTATTATGTGGGCTGAAGAAACTATTCAACTTGGATCTTCATCCAAGTATTTTAATTCAGCTGAAGAATTTTATTATCATGTAGTTATAGATGACTCTTATAAATGTGTGCAAAGAGCTGAAAATCTTATTCTACTAAAAAAATATAATGATGCGAAGGATTTTTTGAATGAATTTAAATTCGAAAATAATGCGTTTTGGAATTATAGGTATGGTCAAACATTAGTAGGAACTGGGGAAGTGGGCAAGAGAGAAGCTATACAGTATATAGAAAGAGCAATAGAGTTGTGTAATCAGGATGTTTTTTTGCCAAGCTTTTATCATTTGTTGGCTAATACTTATGCAGAGATAAATAAGGATGAAGCAAAAAGGTGCTATGAAAAAGCGTTGAACTTTTGTGGAAATAATAATAAGTATAAGAATCAAATACAAGAAGATATGAATTTTTACTTGAAATAAATAGGAAGATAATAAGATTAACGATTATAAATATTGAAAATTACAAAACAATATTTATGTATTTATAATAGGAGGGAAATATGAAAATTTCTAGATTAATTATAAAAAATTATAGAAATTTAGAAAATATTGACATTAAATTGGATGATAAAGTTGTTTTAATTGGTGAGAACAATGGCGGGAAAAGTAATCTATTAAAAGCTGTAACTCTACCATTTCTTACAGACGAATCTGGATTTTCGGGTAAAATGTTATCGTGGATTGACATAAATGATACGGCAAAGACTAATTACTATAAATATATAATTCAAAATCAGGAAAGAATTGTAAATGAAACTATGAGTTGCGAAGAGTTTATTAGATGTATGCCGGTTGTTATGGTTGAAGTTCATTTTAAAATAGAAGAAACAGAAGGGTATTTTGTAAAAGAACTTAGTTATGCAGTTGAAAATGGAGAAATACAATATGGATTGAGATATGAGTATAAGCCACATAAAGTTGAAGAAATTTTTAAAATGGTAAAATTTATTTTATCTAAAGAAACTGTAAATTTTGATACTATTAAAGAGATAAAAATGAATTTATTACCAACAGAATACTACACCTATTCAATAAGTGTGCCAGAGAAGGGGCCAGTTTCATATGATATTCTAAAGTTATATAGGTATACTACACTTGAGGCAGAAAGAGATGAATTTTCTAGAACAAAGGAACGTCTTGGTTCAAAAGCTCTTGTGAAAATTTTGCAAATGAGATTATCTGATAATGATAAATTAAAAGTAGAAAAAGAATATAATCGCTTTTTTGAAGAACTAAAATCAGTAAGCAAGATGGATAAACTAATTAACTGGCAAGAAAAAACAGAAATTAATGATGCGAATGAATTCTTTGAACATATTAGTATATTACCTAATATGCCTCCAATGCAGTCTATATTAAATAGTGTTCGCTTAGGATATTCAGATGCAGAATTAACTTTACAAGGGCTAGGTTATAGAAATTTAATATTGTTATTGGTTCTAATAAATTCTTTAATTGGAAAGAAAAGAAATGAAATAGCATTGAATATACTTACAATAGAAGAACCAGAAGCCCATTTATGTATAAATAATATTAAACTGATGGCAAGTTTTTTAAAAATATTTGCTGAGAAGAACCCTTCTATACAATTATTTTATTCAACACACAGTGCTGAACTAATAAACAAAATGGATTTAAAAAATGTAGTTATTGTTCATGAAGGAAATGCCTTTGCTTTAAATCAAGAATTGAATGAAAAAGAAAGAGATTATTTGACAAAAACTCCAAATTTGGATTTATTTAAATTATTTTTTTCGAAGAAATGTATTTTGTTTGAAGGTATTTCAGAAGAGATGTTAATTCGTTCATATTTAGATTCAAAGGATGAATTAAATGATGTAGAATTAATTTCTTTTCATAAAGGATATACAAAAATAATTGAAATTTGGAAAAAAGTTAATTCTGGTACTAGCAATAAACTTGGTATTATTCGTGATTATGATAATGAAGATAATGCAAAAATGAATCATGAAAAATATGATGATGGAAAAACTATTTGCGTGCGGACAACCACAGAGGAGACTCTTGAGCCTGAGATTGTCAAAACAGGCAGTAATTATGATATACTAAAAAGAAAATATGGTGATAAATTAGGGTGGGGGAATATGACTGTAGATGAAATGCAAAATGCATGGAAGAATGCAAAGGCAACAGATATGTTAGAAATCTGCAAAGACATAAAGAGTAAAGAATTATTGGATCTAGAAATGCCAATACATATAAAAGATGTTCTGGATTTTATGAAGAATTCGGAGTAAACATTAGAAAGGGAATAAAGTATGAAGATTAAAATTGCGGGTGCAGGTGCTGGAAAAACAACTTCTATGGCAGAAAGTATAATTCATCTTTGTTCAGAAACAGAAGAGTATTTAAAAATTTTCTGTATTACATTCACTAATAGTGCTGCCAAATGTATTAGAGAAAAAATAATAACACATTATGGATATATACCAGAAAATATTGTCATTAGTACAATACATTCATTTTTATATCGGGAGTTTATTCGACCATATTATTATTTGTTATATAATAAGCAGTACATACGCATTTCTACAATTAATCTTCCAGAAAAAGTGCAATACAAAAATTATGCGATAGGTGGATTAGAAAGTAGAAATATATTACACCAAACACTTATTACTAAAAGAGCAAAATGGATTATAGTAAAGAAATCTAATGATATCAAAGCGATAAAAGAAAAAAGAGCAATTATTTTAAAACAGTTTAAATCGTACTGTAAAGCAATATGTATTGATGAAGCTCAAGATATTGATAACGATATGTTAGAGATAGTTATAGCATTGGATAGAATTGGTATTCCGGTAGTATTGATGGGTGATCCAAAACAAGATTTAAATGGCTATAAGTGCTTAAGAAAGCTTGTAAAAAAATATCCACAGGCAACGGAGTATATAACATTTTGTCATAGGTGTCCACAAAAACACTTAGACTTGGCAAATTTGATTATACCTGAGAAAGAAAAACAACATTCAGACAAACAAGAGGGAATAATTAGTGTGATTTTTTCTTCAGAAAATAAATGTGAAGAATTAGTATCTAATGGAAATTTTGATCTTAAGTATATTTCAAAGAAACAAGGAATATATGAAACTCACGAAAACGGAAAAACAGAAGACATTAAAGAAAATATTTTTGAAGAATTAATTGTACCAATTAGAGAAAAATTTCCTAACATAACAGAGTTAGACCTGATGAGATTCTCATATTATTTGACTGAAAAATTATTAAAAAATTATGCTAGTCTGAAAAATGAAAAAGAAGCTATGAAACAAACATTTGGAAAAATATATTTAGATAAAAAAGTGTATGCAAAGATTATTGATCTTATCTCAAAAAAAACACAAAATAATAGAAAAGAGGTTATTAGTATAAGTTCGATTGATGTTATTAAAGGTCAAGAAGGGAATAAGTGCCTATTCATCTTAACAAATGATCTGGCAGAATATATGTTTGGGAAAAAAGAAGATGATACAGTATTTAAAAACAAACTATATGTTGCATTAACTAGATCGCTGAATGAATTGGTAATTTATGTCACACCTGAAGTGGAATGTAAATATGGTAGAGATTTTGTAAATAAATTCTTTCAAAAATTTTTATAGTATTCCGTTGATAAAAAACATATCTTAATAATTTAAAAAATTTATTATTATTTTTGGTATCAAGTCTAGAAGTGTCTTTTGATACCGAATTGATACTGCCCTGACATTTACATGATATTCCGTATATGATAAGATACCAATATGGAAGTCTATCCAAACAACAAAATATATTTTTTATTCAAAGGCGTTTGATTATGAAAATCAGATGCCTTTTTTATATTCCACTTACAGGAGGTCAAAACATGAAAAAAGAGAAGAAGAAAAGATTTTCCATTGCTCAGGTAGGCTATCTACTTTTTTGTAGCAGTACCATGTTGCTTTATATGACGGAGCCTGTTTTTGCGGCAACTGTATGGGAAAAGGCTACGGAAATCATGAAAGATGTATATGGTCAAATTGTAGCTATATCCACCATAGCGGCAGTAGTAACGGCTGCTATTGCACTTTTGATGATGAACTTTTCCAGAAGTGG
>JAAZKM010000181.1 GCA_012799835.1 Candidatus Methanofastidiosia archaeon | reverse complement strand
TTAATTTATTTTATTTTTTATATTTTATCAGATTATACATAAAAAAAATTATAAAATGATTATTTTAATGACTGAGATTAGTTTGTAATTGTATCCATATATTTGAATGTCTTTTGAAACACTAGTTTTAATTTTTTTTATAGTTGCCATTAGATATTACATGCTATAATATTTCAGAGCGTAAATGATATCAATAGATTTTTAAAGAATATTGGGCAGAAATATGGATTAAACAGTAGAAGAAACTCTAATGTAAACTACAATAATAAACGATATGCAAAACTAATTAAGCTTCACATATAACTACTTTATTATAAAAGAAAGGATAGAAATTATAAAGAGATGTGGATAAAGGTAATATGCCTAACTATTGGTGAAGAAAATGGAACCGTTTCCTGAAAGCTATATTAGAAAAATGGCCGATACTCCTACTATTACAGTCTTGGATTTGTGGAAAAAACTAGCTAAAGAAATACTTGATTATGAATTAGATGTAGTAATATGTGACAGAAAAGATAATCCTCAACTAAGACATATTCCTGGGGAACTTAATACTGCATACCCCGGATTATATGATGGAAAAATAGTATTATCAATATGGTTAGAAAATCCTAAAATTTTTAATCCATTATTAGTTACTCATGAAATTGGACATTGGATTTTAATGATTAATGGATTCAAAGGATTGATTAATAAATATAATTTACAAGGGCAGTTAGACATAAATATGAATTCGTTAGCACATCATGTACCTCTTTACAGACTTCAAAGAGATTTTGGACATGATCCTCAAAAAATAATCGACTCTAAGGCAAAAAATAATATTAATGGTTTAAGCAAAGGATCAGAAATATTGTTGGGGGATCGGTGGGCAGAATTTGCACTTTTATTTGCTGATGATATTTTAAACTGTTCTGAGAATATTAAAAATGATATTTTAGAAATTCTAAGCGAAGATTATCCCGTTACATTTTCTTTCTTAGAAAAAATTTTAGATTTAATATCCAGGCACGACCTTAATAGTTCTAAGGGAAATCTTGCCTTTCTAAAAGATTTAGTAAATAGTATTTATCTGGGAGATGGCTGGAAAGTAATTGATGAAGTTGTGGAATTAAAAGAAATGATTAAAGAACATACTTAGAAAAAATAGCTTATTTGAACTTTATCTTTAATCCTAAAACAATTAAAATCAATAACAAAGATATTCCGTTTGCTAGTATAATGGGAAAATCCTTTTTCAATATTCCGTATATTAACCACAAGAATATGCCCAATGCCAAAAAAGTCCACATCCAAAAAGAAATATCCTTTGTTTCTTTTAATTTAATAGTTTTAATAACCTGTGGTAAAGAAGAGATAGTTGTAAGAAAAGCTGCAGCAAAACCTATAATATTTAAGGGATCCATGAATCGTTTAATCTAAAGTTAGTCATATGTCTTTTGGTATAATGCTTATTTAATGAATTTTCAAAAAACTTAATAAACTTTATTTTTAGAAATTAGTTAGGTGTTATAATGATTCATCCAATAGATAATAGATATGGCTCACCCGAAATGAGAAGAATATTCGATGAAGAAGAAAGATTAAATAAAATGCTTCTTGTAGAAGGGGCAATTGCAAAAGCACATTCTGAATTAGGGCATATACCTAAAAAAGCTGGTGACGAAATATTTAAAAAAGCCAATACAAGCTATGTTTCTCTTGAAAGAGTGAAACAGATAGAATCTGAAATTAATCATGATATAATGGCTTTAATTCTTTCACTTTCAGAACAATGTGGAGAATATGGAAAATATGTACATTTGGGAGCGACTTCAAACGATATTAATGATTCTGCTACCGCCCTTCAATTCATTGAAGCTTTCAATATTGTTTTTTTAGATTTGAATAAACTAGAAACTATTTTAATTAAACTATCAAAAAAATATAGGGACACTGTTTGTGTGGGAAGAACTCACGGACAACATGCAATACCTACTACATATGGGATGAAATTTGCCATTTTTCTTGATGAAATACGAAGATCTAAACAAAGATTAGAATTTTCTTACGATAATGTAGCGGGGAAAATATCTGGTGCTGTAGGTACAATGGCATCATACAAGGACGGGCCTGCACTACAAAAAAAAGTTGGGGAAATTCTAGGTATCAAAATGGCAAAAATATCGAATCAAGTTGTATCAAGAGATATATATGCAGATGTGATGTTTTCATTAGCCTCTCTAGCTTCTACTTTAGATAAAATTGCTTTAGAGATAAGGAATCTTCAAAGAACAGAGATTATGGAAATTGCTGAAGGATTTGGCAAAAAACAAGTTGGCTCTTCAACCATGCCTAACAAGAAAAATCCCGTTACATGTGAAAAAGTATGTGGACTTGCTAGAGTACTATATTCTAATGTATTCCCAGCTTTGTTAAATAATCCTTTGTGGCACGAAAGGGATCTAACAAATTCTTCTTGTGAAAGAGTTATCCACCCAGAATCCTTTATTCTTTTGGATGAAATGCTTAAAGGTACTATCAAAGTTTTATCTGATTTAGTATTTTATGAATCAAACGTAAAAAGAAATCTTAGTCTGACTGGATATTCTAATTTGGCTGAAGTTCTAATGCTAAAACTTGTTGAAAAGGGAATGGGAAGACAAGATGCTCATGAAATTATGAGGCTAGTTTCTATGAAGGAAGGGAGATTTATAGATAATGTAAAAAAAGATCCAAAAATAACAGATTTATTATCTGAAGCTGAGATAGATGATGCATTAAACCCAGAAAAATATATTGGCTATGCTAAAGAAATAGTAGATGATGTCGTTGGAAAATAATACTTATTTTGAAATAATATATGAAGACGGATATAGATTAGGAAGAGTATCTATTAAGAATAACGTAGAGAATACTCCGTGCATTCTTCAAAATTATGAAGATTATCTTAAATTTAGTAATATAACTATTGAAAAACCTATTTCATATCTTGTATCAGAAACATATGAAAGAAAAAAATACGATTTGTCTACAGTTCCTCTTGTCCACATACCCTTTGATTTACCACTTAAAGAAGCGAAAAAACTATCTAAGCTAAATAACTCTATTATTTCTCAAAATAAGGATGATTGTCTTCCAATATATCTCACAAAATATAAAGAAGTCAATCAAGAACTCTTCGAAGTCATTCCCAAAAAATTTATTTATTTTTTTAGGAGAATCCCCGATGAAAGAATCCTTCTCGAATTCTATTTAAATCTAAAAGAAAAATACCCATCTTCAGTTTTTTTTATAGATTCTAAAGATTATGAAATTCCTATATTTCTATTTTTGGGATTTGATTTATTTTCGGATGAATCAAATAACAAAAAGTTTTTTAACGAATATATTGCAAATCCTCTTCCAGAATTAGTTGAGATGTATTCTAATGGTTCTGTTAATTCTAGAAAGCTATTAAGAATTATATACAAAGAATTTTACAGCTTGATTGAATCTCATTTAAGAAGAGATTTCAAGAGATCATTTTATATTGATGATATCTCTTTAGAAAGGCCTCAGGTTAAGAGATGGAGGGAAGAAATAACTAGATATTACACACCTTCTACAAATCTCATATTATTGCTCCCGTGCAGTGCAAAAAAACCATATAGAATTTCTAAATCACACATTAAAATCATTTCAGCTCTGAGAGATACTTTAAAAAACAGGTATGTCAATTTATGTCAACTAATTTTAACGTCTCCTTTAGGGGTAGTTCCACGTGAACTTGAAGATTATTCAAACTATGATATTCCAGTCACCGGGCATTGGAGTCAAGAAGAATTAAATTCCATTTCAGAGACATTGTCCCTTATATTAAAAAAATGTGATAATCCTATCCTTATTGCTCATTTTGAAGAAAATAGTCCATATTTAAAAGCTCTAAAAAGTTTACCCTATAGAATAATTTATACAGGCGGATCTATTGAAAAACTACAAGAAATAATTGAGGAAAATAGGCCGATATGGGATTTTGAGCTTATCCATGAATATAGTAGTAAAGCTAAGAAAATGTTTTCATTTCAATTCAAGAAAGAACTGGATATGCCCTTTGATTATGTAGAAAGAAGAAAATCTACAAATTTATTCTATAACAAACAAAACATAGGTATTTTTGAAAATAAAATAAAGGTCAACGTAAAGGGTGGTGATTTATTAAAAGATACGTTATGGGTAAACATTGACTTTGATCTGAAGGGGGATATATTTTCAAAAGGTGTTGTAAGTAATTCAAATAACATCAGGCCTGGTGATGACATCATCATTTTAAAGAATAATAAATGTATTGGTGTAGGTGAAGCGATAGTTTCTGGAGAAACAATGAAAAAGCTAGATAGGGGAAAAGTTGTTAAAGTTAGAATGAGGGGATAGATTGAATCATACTATAAATCTAAAAACAAATAGGAGGATAGAATCTATAGATATAACGAGTAAAATAAATGAAATTATTTCCAAATCTGAACTTTCTTCAGGCGTATGTATAGTATATTCTCCACATACTACTTCAGGCATAATTATTAATGAAAGCTACGACCCTTCAGTAATAGAAGATATTAATGTTTTTCTTTCCAAAATTGTGCCATATAATAATCATTATACACATCTCGAAGGAAATTCAGATGCGCATATAAAAAGTTCAATTATAGGATCCTCTAAGATCCTTATATTTGAAAATAGAGAACTTCTTCTTGGAACATGGCAAGGAGTATTTTTTATGGAATTTGATGGCCCTAGATCTAGAAACGTGGTAGTAAAACTAATAAAGACTGATTTCCGCTAAAACAATATTATGAATCAATAACTTTTACCGAGCCAACGAAATTTAGTATTTTTATCTAATGATTCTATTGTGTCTAAAACTTTTTCTATATGGGCCCACATTCTACTTTGTTCCCAGAGATTTATGGCATCCCCTCCATACCCAGAAAATCTGTAATACATTCTTTCCCTGTTCCAATACTTACATATGTATTTATTTTTGTCAATGAGGAATGTCATAGGAAGTATTTTTTTAATCTTTTCTGGACTAAAATTAACTACTCCATACTCTTCAGAAACTTTGTAATCTAAATCACTAAGCAAGATTATATCACAGCCACTCTCTATACAAAATTTTCTTATTTCTTCTTCGCTTACTGGGCCAACTCCTATTATCTCTGCTTGTAATGCCTTAAATTGTTCTTGTACTTTTGAATAAAATAGTATTTCAGATTTTTCTGAGGTAAAACTAGTTTTATCAAAGAAGAAAAGGATCACCCATTTACTTTTAGTTTCATTTAAACAATATTTTTTTCCATACTTATTATTTAAGCAGAAATTAATGGCTTTCTCACCTTCTAAATTCCTTTTGTACGCCATAGATATCATTAAACTTTATTATATTTATCACTTGTGAAAATGTTCAAAATTAATTAAACTTGACATTTTACAGAAAACTATTAAAAGAATTAACAACATTCAATTTTGATGTATAAAAAATTAGGATTTTCATCACTTGCCTTTTATGAAGTTCCTCTTGAAAATGCTCTTATTTGGGGAGAGGATGCAAAATTTAATCTTTTAGAGATAGTTGCAGAAGACAAT
>JAAZKM010000180.1 GCA_012799835.1 Candidatus Methanofastidiosia archaeon | reverse complement strand
TTCAATCCCCTGGAATTTAGCATAATTAACTTTTACTCCATCATCCAGATCGATCCCAACTTTTTGATTGGCAACATGGGCTATTGCCTCATCATAGGATCTACATTCCTGTATTTGTTTTAAGACTGCCTCTTTGTTTTTTCTGGCAGCGGCCTTTTCCCTATTGGAAATTTCCGAATCTATTAAAATATCCAGGTGGTTTATTTCCGCCTCATATTTCTTCTGTAAGGTATGCAAATAATCGGTCCTCACCCTAGCAACGGTGTAAGGATTGTAACGGTGCATATAAATAAGGGCTTTAAAACCATTTTGTCTACCACTATCAAAAAGCCAATAAATAGGCCGCTTTTTATATGTTCTTACATGGTCCTTGTAGAAATCCTTTAGAAAATATCTTCTAATGGCCTGTCTTGAAGTTTCGTTGGTTTTTTGCCCAAGGGTCTCTGCAATATACTCTAGGTTTTCCTCTAATGTCTTTGCGCCAAAGGAAATTTTCACAAATTCAACAAGTCGCTTTAAGATATCATCTTCAAAATAATCCCCGTCTGCAATAGGAATGACATTATGCTCTGCTATATTTATTGAAGATTTTTTCCAGCCTTTTTCAGTCTTAATCTCCCATTCAGCATTACGTATCCTGAACCAATCATCAAAATCACCGCCTGCATTGACAAGACCATCTTCATCTAAAGAGTAGCGGCCAAACATACAGCCAACAGCATAGGAGATAAAAGATTTAACGTCTCTTTCCCTATCGGCTTTGCTTATGGTAATGTCCTCATCTGCTACTTCGGGGGTAAGTTCATCTTGCAGTCCATAGATTTCAATGAAGATACGGTTTAGTTCTTCTTCGTTGGCTTTAAGTTGGTTGAATGCTTCCTCGGTTTCAGTCTCCCAAATAGTAAATATGCAAGATAGTCTATGGTTTTCCCCTAAGTCCAAATGTTTCAAGAAAGGATGAATCCTGAAATCCCATGAGGTTTCAAAAGAGTCCCATTCAGTTTTGGAAATTTGAATATTTAAATTAACTATATTGTGTATTTCAGATTTATGACAGTTATAAACAGATATAAACGGTATTTTTTTAAGATCACCAACTAAAAAGTTTAAAGTTGGATTTAAAATTTCTAAAACCTCTAGTGTGATTCTAGAGTTCAATAAAGCAAAAAATATTTCATATAACTTTTTGCTTGTGAATAAACCAGAGCCTCCTCCTCCAAAAATAGCATTATCCATTTCTCTCATTGAAATTTTACCACTGCTGCTAATAGTAGACCAAGTTATTCCTCGCTTAAAATAATACTTAGTATTCTGGGGACGCGATTTAATTCTTCCTATAGAATCTCTTAGATTCCTCAATACATAACCATTGTTTTCCCAAAGTACTACATTTTCATAATTGCCATACCATTTTCTTTGATCGCCGCCTTTGCAATATGGATACCATTTATGATTATATGTTCCTGAACAATCTTCAATATCCATACCAATTTTGTTAAAAACCACCTCGTGCCACAACCTGACAAAAGTATTGTTATCACAAGTATCTAAACCTTTAACTGCCTCTATTTGGCTTTCTAAAAACTTGTTTCTTCCAAAGGCCTCTACTAAGCCTTTATTTATCCAATAAGCAATTGGTTTACCTGGTATTTGTGTAAATTTGTTTATATCTACTACATACCTATAATTCACCAGAGGATTCCTAATTGCTTCTAATAACTTGAGTTCTTTCTCATAAGCATTTTTCCAGCTGGTTGCCCTAATGTATAGCCCCTCATATTTAAGTATATATATATTTCTAGTTATGAAAGTAGTTGTTTGCACTACTTCCCCTCCTATTTCCTCAAATGCATGAGGCCCCAAATGGATCATACTATATATAGAACGTTTACTGATTATTTTTTCTCTTAATTTCTCATAACTAGATAAAAACATCCATGAATGTTGATTTATCATTCCCATATATCCAGTGTTTTTTAAATATATGTCGTCTAGTTCCATAAAAACTGCAAATAAATCAGTTTTAGAATCCCTGAATCTTTCATCTAAATGCTTTACTAATTTGGGATTCATCCCTTTCCTGCCCATGTAAGGCGGATTAGTACATACCACATCATATTTCCGGCTCATTATCCTTGCCTGCTCGATTAGTGGTGGAATTTTTTCTAGTATTACCTCTTTGTGTTGCAATTCAAATATATCCCCCGGAGCATTGTTTTTTATCTCTTCAATCCTAGTCTCTAAAGCGTCAAAATCTATTTCCTTCACTTCTAAAATCGAACCATATTCTTTAGCATCATGGAAAACTTTAATTAGGTATTCAACATCTTTCTTTATCCCTGACGACCCAGAGCCACCCTTATAGAAATATTCAATAGTTTCTTTAGAAATATCGTTACTTTCCTGAATAGAACACAAATTCATCTTTGGTTTGCTTCTGAATATTCTTCTATTTTTACTCCTTGCCTTCATTAAAAGTGCAAAGGAGGCTAGTTGGCCTGCCCGATCATCAATATCAAGGCCATAAAGGTTCTTTTTTAAAATGAGGGACGGTATTTCCCTTTCTGAATAACCTACGGATAAATATATTT
>JAAZKM010000179.1 GCA_012799835.1 Candidatus Methanofastidiosia archaeon | reverse complement strand
TAAGCGTCCTAATACCAGTATTTATTTTAATGTATAATCTTGCTAAAAGAGATTTTCCAAAAGAGCACGATTCAAGTAAGGTCAAAAAAATAATTTCAATGTTTATAGGATATAGGCTTAAGACAGAAAATCTGTCAGACAAATTTTACCCCCTGGAAGAATTCAAAGACGGGGATAGGACAATTAGACTATTCATTGGAAATTTGGATTTTGACGTTGCAAAATATAAAGAGGATCTTATGGCAAAGAAAATAGACACACTTTGGGCAACACCAGGGCTTCCGTTTATAGTGCCTATAACTATTGGGTACTTTATCGCCATTTTTTTTGGGGACATCATGCTTAAAATTGTGATGAATTTCATTTGAATTAAAAATGATACCTGATTTAATTTGAAATCCTGGTGCAATGGGAATATTTTTATAGGCAAGGCTAATATTTGTAGCTGTATATGAAAAAGATTTTTAGTATTAGACTTGATGGGTACATTATTTCAATAATGGCAGTATTTTTGGTAGGGGTAATATATTTTCTTTTAGGGTATAGATCATTTCATCTGATTAGGGGGTCAATTATAACTTTATTAGTTGCTGCAGTGATCCTTGAATATATGTCCTATAGGGTAAAAAACGTTATAGATCACTTTAGAAATCCTTTAACTATAGTTTTAAGCGTGACTGATTCATTGAAATATGAAAATTTACCCCCCAAAGAAAGGGAGCAATTAATATTCCTTAAAAAAACACTTGATAATATGGAGAAGATGTATAATGAAATTACGTGAGGTGTTGAAATGGTAAAGGTATTAATTGCAGAAGACTATTTAGAACTCTTAGAATTTTATAAAATTTCCCTCAATTACGAACTTTTTCTTGCTAAAGATGGAGTCGAAGCACTCGAGATGTTTGTGAAACACAAACCTGATGTAGTCCTAATGGATTTGAAATTACCAAAAAAGAATGGGCTTGATGTAATTAAAGAGATACTAATGATTGACCCAAACGCTAAAATTATAGCAATTACTGCTTATGGCAATATTGGCGTAAAAGCTCTTGAAGTTGGAGCAAAAGATGTCATAAGAAAGCCGTTTAAAGTATCCCAGCTAAATGAATTGATTAGTAAATATGCGAAAAAATAATAATTACAAAATATTGAGATTGTTTAAGCACAAGTTGTTTTCATGGTAATTGAAAAGATTCATAATAAGAAATCTCCAAAAAAATGGTTTATAATACCCCTCATTTTCATTGCTGTATTTATATTTGTTGATAATTTTTTCTTTTATGATCATTACTCTCCTGGGCCCCCGCTACCTCCGACATTAGATCATAATGCAACAGAAGCACAGATTCAAGAATATTCCGGGAGGATTCAGGATTTAGAAAAACTCCTTTCCACAGCACAGGAAGAAAATGAGCAATTACTCCTATACCAGAGGCTTTTCATTAATTCTCAAAAAAGATCATCGTTAATTTTACAAAGATACTCCCAAAAAATAAAACGGAATATAGTTGAAGATCAAAGAAATATGGGGATGTTTATTACACCAGATTCCAAATGAGTGATCCAGATAAACAAAGAAATCCCTCAGAAAAACTTTCTTTTCAACGCTTACAACTACCTTATTGATAATTTTTATTACTATTATGACCCGTTCACGTATACTTCAGAAGGCACCCAAGAATGGACAAATATCAAAGCTTATGACCTAAGAAACGAAAAGTGGATTGAATTGAAATTACGCGACTCAATTATTTTAGATGACTTTCCTGATATAGTCTTTTACCCGGATGAAACTATAGATTTTGGCGGAGGGGATTGTGAAGACTTTGCCATTCTTTATACTTCAATGGCCATAAATGAAGGATATTCTGCATATGTTTATATTATCGATATAGACAAAAATGAGGCACAAATGTTGCACGCTTTATCCATTGTGGACGACAGAATCTTAGTTGACGCGCCTTCAAAGCTTTATATTGAAGGGAAAAATGAAGAGGATTTATTTACCAAATATATCAAAGTGATAAAAGCGGATAAAGTCACCGTTATTCGAAGCTTTAATGACAAAGAATTTTCAAATATAAAAAAGACTTATACTTAAGTACTCCAGCAAAAATCGCTGTAGCCGCACCTCTTACAGAAACTCTTCTTTTCTTTTATTGGCTCCTTCTGCCCTTCAAACAGCTCTTTTACTTTTGATAGTATTTCTAATACCTCTTTTTTATCGTCCTCTTTTATTAGAAAAGGGATCCTCTGCTTGACTTGGTAATACTCTAAGAATCCTAAGAGGATTTTGACACCTCTTTCCTTTTCTAAAAGAAGAGCATATGCTGTCACCTGCAATTTTTCATGTTTTCTTATTCCATTTGAAAAAAGACCAGTTTTTAACTCAACTGGATAAAGATTTCCCTCTGAATCTTCTTCAAGCTTATCTATCTTGCCACTCAAACCAAGCTCAATTGAAGATATCGGATATTCCATATCTTTTACCATAAAGAGATTTTGATAGAGATTTTTATCCTTGCCATAGATGGAAATGTATTTCTTTATCCTTATTGCCTTAAGAAGTTCATCCTCTTTTAATTCCTCTTGGAGCTCTTTGATGAGATCTAGGTAGTCTACACCCAACTCCTTTAGCTTTACCTTGTTTTTTATCATGACATTTTTGATCACTATTTTTGAATCGGCATAGAGTATTTTGAAAATTTTATCAATCCCCATCTCCTCACATATTCTCTGTTCAATTGTTATTTTTTCTCTTTGTAGCACTTCCTCGTATACTTTGTGGATTATTGATCCAGTTAACATTTCTGAAGTTTGAGGGAGCGGGACTCCTTTTATTTTTTTGAGGTACAGCTTGTACGGACAAAATAGGTATTCAGTCAGATCTGTAACATAAATCATATAATTTGGCTCTCCATAATTTTACATTACCCTATGTATTATAGAACTTAAAAGGAATATGACAAGCACAAGGTACATTGCCTTTTTTATGTTCTTTTGTATCCTTTTAGGGCTTCCTCTATCCCTGTAGATTTGATACACTATGTACATGACAAAAAACATAACAGGTGTTACAATCACAAGATACAGATATCCGTAAAGAGTTGTAATAAAAGGGGCGTATAATAGAAAAGCGGCGATTAAGAGGAAAACAAATGCTATATCAAATGATCTTGGCACTCCAATTATAACGGGAAGGGTCTTAGCACCCTTTTTTACATCCCCTTTTAAGTCCTCTATGTCCTTTATGATTTCTCTTGAAACTGTAGCGAAAAATGAGATCAGAGCAAGTATGGATACGCCTTTATAGCTTTCAACTGCCGTTCCTCCATAGATAAATGTTATTGAAGTTAGAAGTGAAACTAGTAGATTCCCTGATAGGGGTTTTTTCTTTAAAGCCATTGCATAGATATACATCAAGATACAGGCCGCAAGGCAAATGGAAAACGCCACTAAATTTACAGCCGCTGCAAGAATGCAGGAAATCACAAATAAAATGAGAGAAAACATATACGCCGTCTTTAGGCTCATTGCGCCTCTTGGTAGGACTCTTCCTGGGGCATTGATTTTATCTATCTCATAATCAAAGTAGTCATTTATAACATTTCCACCGGCACATGCAAATACTGCAACAAAAAAAACTAAGACGATTTTTTGTATATCTTCCAATCCCCCTCCTGCAACAAGAGCGCCTATCAAAACAGCAACGCCTGAGAAAAGTGCATTGGAGGGTCTTGATATCTCAATGAATTCCTTCAATCCCATATCATCATCTCAATATTGTGCAATTCCTCCACACTACCTGAAGTCATAGGGTAGTTAGGCGTAAATGGGCACTTAGGTTCCTTTTCCTTGGATATTTCATAAGTTCCTATAACTCTTGCCATTCCCACTATCTCATTTTTGTCATAGGTTAAAACTGGCCTTAATACCGGCACCTTCACAGTTGAGTCAAGAAGGACTAGATTTTTTAGAGTTTGAGAGGCGACCTGGCCCAAATTTTCCCCCGTTATTATTGCAAGATGCCCTTCTTCATTACATACTCGTTCAGCTTCTTTAAGGAATCTCCTCTTACAAAAAATACACATCCATTTGTCCTTCCCCTTCCTATTGAGTTTTTGCTTGGTGTTTGAAAGGTATGGCACCCCATCGATGACATAGTCTTTGATCTCATAACCGTAAGAAAATCTCTGGAGTATTTCCTTTATTTTGGTATATTTTTTGTACCCTTCATCCGTCACTTTAAAATGCATAAGATCCACCTGGCAACCTCTTTTCATCAATAGCCAGGCTGCAACTGGAGAGTCAATACCGCTTGATACAAGGCATATCACCTTCCCTTGAACACCTATCGGGAGCCCTCCAAATGTTTTGATTCTTTCAGTGAAAAGATAAGCGTATCCTTCAAGAAACTCTATGCCCATTTCAAAGTCAAAATTGGTAAGATTAACTTCAAGATCAAGTTTTTCCTTAAGAAATGCTCCTAGAGCCCCATTTACTTCATCTGAGGTCATAGGAAATTCCTTTGTGATCCTTCTTGCACTTACTCTAAACTTTTTACCTTTATTATTTGAAATCTCCAAGCACTTATACTTGATTTTTTCAAAATCAGTTTCCATCCTGATGGCAGGGGAAAGGGAAGTTATCCCAAATACATTCTTTAGCGCAACTGAAGCCTCTTTCTTCTCTTCCGTATATACAATAAATCTTCCCAATTGAACGTCGATTGAGGAGTAGGAAATATTATTTTTTTCCAGACAGTCTTTCATGTTTTCTAAGAGAGTCTTGTTCCACCATTTTCTTGTTTGATCGGACTTTAAGGCAATTTCTCCATACCTAACAAGGATGCAGTCATCCAATTAGCCCCCTCCTATCTCAAGGAAGCTTTCGGCAACATAACTCACCTGTTCCCAAGAAAGCCCGTATGTGGATATTTTAAACTTTCTTGTCCTGCCAGCTTTCATTCCGATTATGCCCCTGTCCTTTAGCTCATAATAAAGGAAGTATCCTTTTTTCTTATGTGTCTTTGCAATATTGTCATAAACAGGGGTATCAAGCTTTATCAAATCATGATTTTTTGGCCTTTCCCCGATTTGTTTTATGTCAATTTTTTCTAATTCGTTAACTAGGTATCTTGCCTTTTTGACCTCTTCATCCCATTTTTTTACCCTTTCTTTGACATGCGGGAACGATGCCATTAGGGCCAAAAGCGAAGCCCCCCTAGAGGAGCAGCCAAGGATCTCTAAAGGCTTTGATTTCCAATTTGCCCCTGGCTTGAATACCTTGTCTTGCCACCCTTCCTTTATTGCAAGTATGCCTATATTCCCTCCGCCGGCTGCCCATGACTTGTGACCAGAACATGCGATAAAATCTGTGCCCATCCTCTTTCCATCAATTTCCATTCTGCCGGATGAATATGCAGTATTGAGTAAGAAAGGAACAGAGAAATCGTTACAGATTTTACCCACTTCCTTTGCGTCAACGACATTCCCATACTCCCCATCAACGTGGGTCAGCAAGGCAAGCTCTGGGTACTTTCCAGTTTCTTTCTTGATAAGCTCAAATCCGTCTGAATAGTCCTCTGGATTTATTTTATATTCGGGCTCCCCTCTATTTGGGACTTTATATATTCTTAATCCGGCCCTTTCAGCAGAAACTTCAGAACTATAATGCATATTGCCATCGCACAGTATGCTGCCTCCAGTCGAAATGGCATGCATAACACCATATTTTGCTTCCCTACAACCGTTTGTTGGAAGGGCATAGTCCATGCCCAAAAAATCAGACACCTCTCCTAGAAATCCTGCAATATCCGGTTCTGTGGTGATATGAAGCGCTCCTTTGCACCAGTCGCAGATTGAGTATCCATCAATATATGATATAATCGCCTTTCTTGCATCAGAAGTAGTTCTGCCCCCAGTTTGCAAAGGATTTAGATTGATAAAAGACTCCTCCCTATCCCTTAACGCAAGTTTTCCAATATTCATTTGGACACCCTATCAGATATTAAGTCACAATCTTTCTTGATGTTTTCAATAATAGTTAAAATCTGTTTTTTCTCTTCGTCATTTAGCTTATGAAAAGGAGCTGTTTTTCTCCATATTTCTCTCATATCCTCTATGAGAAATGCCATATCAAAAGTTATTTCTACCACGCTTTCCATGAAATTCATTAATTGTGATTTTATTTAAGTATTGCCCTTACATGACACTGCTAAGCTTTAACAGAAATCTTTAAAATAAATCGTTATATTTTATGATAGTGGTTATAATGGTTGCAGAAAGAGTAAAACTAGTCATCCCTTCAAAAATTAGAGAGCTTTCAGAAAGATCTAAAAAAATCGAAAATGTCATAAGTCTTGGTATCGGTGAGCCTGATTTCGATACCCCGGTCCATATAAAGGAAGCAGCAAAAAAGGCTTTGGACGAGGGATTGACTCATTATACGGAAAATCAGGGGCTTTTTAAAGTCAGAAAGGCTATTTCTGACAGATATATGCGTCTTTTCTCTACCGAAGCACTACCCCAAAACATCCTTCTGACTGCAGGAGCTTATGAGGCCGTGTACCTTGCTTTTTTAGGCCTTCTAAACAAAGGGGATGAAGTGTTGATACCGGATCCCGTTTTTTTATGCTACGAAAATGACGCTTATATGTCAGAATCAATCCCTGTAAAATTTCCGCTATATGAAGAGAACGGCTTTAGGCCGTCACAGGACGATATACTTGAAAAAATTAATAAAAAGACAAAGATGCTTGTATTGAATTATCCCTCTAATCCCACAGGTGGTGTTTTAGAGAAGGAAGATTATAAAATGATAGCTGATATTTGTGAAGATCATAACTTATATTTATTATCTGACGATACATATGAGGAGATTGTTTTTGATGGTTACAAACCTGATTGCTTTTTGAAATATTATGATAAAACAATAATTACAAACTCTTTTTCAAAAAACTATGCAATGACAGGATGGAGAGTAGGATTTGCCATAGCTGAAAAAGAGATGCTTACCCCAATGCTTAGGATCCACCAATACGCAGTTTCATGCCTAAACACTCCTGCACTTGAAGGGGCTTATGCAGCTTTGACATCATCCCAAAAATGCGTATCCGATATGGTTAGTGAATATGAAAGAAGAAGGGATCTCATAGTAAACGGGCTAAATAATCTCCCGGGAGTTTCATGTATAAATCCAAAAGGTACTTTCTACTGCTTTGTAAATATAACAGATACAGGCATGACTTCAAGGGAATTTTCTGACTTTATGCTTGACAATGCCAAAGTTGTAGTTGTTCCAGGGGATGCTTTCGGGGACAGGGGAGAAGGATTTGTCAGATGTTCATTTGCAACAGACTACCCCAAGATTGAAGAGGCTCTACTTAGAATGGAAAAAGCCCTAAAATCATTTTGATTTTTTTTATTATATCTCCACTTTAGTAAGCTTTTTATATAATTGATTTAATATGGATTAGACTAGGCCGGGAGATTAGGCGCCTCCTATAACCTTAAGCCGTCTTAAAAGGGGCCGAAGCCTGAAAAGCAGTTGAATTGTTTACATGGTGGAATCTCTACGATGTTGAAGCCATGTCCTACAGGATTGGCGGCGGATTAGCTCATTTTGGAAGAGATGGGTAAACCCTTCACCTTCCAAATCCCGTCAGGCCCGGAAGGGAGCAGCGGTAGGGAGGACGTTTAATGCTTGTAGGGTAGCAGGGTCGAGTACGGGGGAATCCCTCCCTTGTAGCCAATTCTGCCCATTTTCAGGCGGGTCACTACCATAAACTTAAAAACAACGTCCAATTCATTTATTTTAAGCCGGGGTGGCCCAGCCTGGTACGGCGCGGGATTGCTAATCCCGTTCTCCTTGTGAGATCTAGGGTTCAAATCCCTACCCCGGCGCTTTTAATGAAAAAATCATGTTTAAATTTATCAAAAAATAAATTAAAGATACCACGCCTATAATTTTAATAAAAATTATGTGACTTGCCCTGATATACGTGCTTGATATTCATTATTTTCTCTTTAGCCATGTATAATTAAGGCATAACAAAACAAGCTTTTTGGCTATTGCTCTTCAATTTGCTTCAAAGCCGATACAATATCGCCGTGTATTAATGATTGCATG
>JAAZKM010000178.1 GCA_012799835.1 Candidatus Methanofastidiosia archaeon | reverse complement strand
GGGTCTTGATAATGTGGATGTTAATTGTTGTCAAGGCCTGGGAGTAAAAGTCGTGAACTCCCCTCAAGCAAGTTCTGATTCTGTAGCAGAACTTGCATTTGGATTAATGCTTGCAGTTTCTAGAAACATTGCTAGGGCCGATAGACTCACAAGAGCAAAAAGATGGGAAAAGAAATCTCTGATGGGGCATGAACTCAATGGTAAAACATTAGGTATTGTCGGATTTGGAAGAATTGGAAGAAATATTGGTAGAATTGCAAAAGCCTGTGGCATGAAAATAATTGCCTATGACCCATACTTAACAGATGAACAGATAAAAAATGGAGATGCTGAACCTGTTACTCTTGAAGGACTGATAAAAAACAGTGATGTTATTACATTACATGTACCCTTAATTGACTCAACAAGACATATGTTCTCATATGCAGAATTTGAAAAAATGAAAAACAATGCAATTATAATCAATACATCAAGAGGCGGAATAATTAATGAAGATGCTCTTTGCAATGCGCTTTCTTCTGGGAAAATACTAGGTGCGGGTCTTGACGTCTTTGAGGAAGAGCCTCCGATAAAAAGTAATCTTCTAGAATACGACAATGTAGTTCTAACTCAACACATAGGAGCGTCCACTCATGAAGCCCAGAAAAGAGCAGGAATTATGATTGCTGAAGAGGTAATTAAAGCTTTAAAATGTTAAAATTAAATTTTAAATTTTTTGACCACATTCTGGACAGAAGTTTCCTCCTTTTTCGATTGCAGACCCGCAATTGGAACATTTTAATTCAATTTTTTCATCAAATATATTCCCACAGTTGCCACAGAATTTAGCTCCTTTTTCCATTAGTGAACCACACGAAGGGCATGTTAATTCATCTTTTTTTGATTTCTCTTTTGTTTGGACCATAGGTAAAGGTTCTGTAGATTTACTTTTTTTCATGAACACTGCTGCCACCACAGCAATTAAGGCAATTAATATCGGAGCTATGTATATTAATGGAAAACTGCGGCCTGTTTCAGTAACTGTAGATGGCTTTGAAGTGTCGTCTGTTTTTGTAGGAGGTTTAACATCGGGAGCAGGTGTCGTATCTTTTGATTGCTTTTGAGATTCTGATCTAATATAAGAACTCAAATCATATATGTAAATTTTATTGTCTTTTGATCCTACAAGTAGTTTACCCTCGTTTGTCATAAATAGTGAATTTACTACATTTCCAGTTTCCGTACTCCACAATAAACTTCCAGAACCATCCAATAAACTTATTCTCCTGTCAAGAGAACTAACGGCAAGATAATCCCCTGATGGTGTCATAGAAACACAATTTGCTCTATTCTTCAACTTTCTTTTCATTAATTGTTTTCCGTTTGAATCAAATATGTAAGTATTATCTCCAAGATCAGCAGCAAATATCTTAGATCCATCTTTATTTATTGAAACTAAATGATTTCCTGCGCTAGTTGCTTTTGACCATACTAATGTACCTTTTTTATCAAATAAATAAATTTTGTTATCATATGCACCTGCTACTATAGAGGATGCATCTGACGTCAAAGAAATTGACTGTACGTTTCCTCCAGTCTTATATTCCCATATAGGTTCAAGGGATCCTGACAACATTCGGATATTACTGTCTTTTGTTCCAGTTACGATAAAAGAACCATTTGGGGTAACTGAAGACGTAACAAGTTTATTTCTAGAATCAAATGTGGTAGTTTGGGCTCCTGTTTTATCATATACAAAAACACTGTAATTTTTTGTAATCGCAGTAATGCGTGTTCCATCAGGAGTAATATTAACTAAGTTAACTTGGTCAGACGTTAACCTATCCCAAATCTTTTGCCCAGATTTATTAATTAAATACACTCTTTTATCCCACGAGCCTGCAACTATATACTGCCCATTTGCAGATATGGCCACTGATTCAACATTACTTCCTGTTTGGAATTTCCATAATTGTGACCCATTTTTATTGAAAAGATATACATAATTATCGTAAGAACCTACTACGATATATGCTCCGTCAGGAGATGCCGCAATAGATGATATATTATCTCCTATATCATAGCTCCAAGATAACTTATCTGCAAAAATATCCATTATAGACATGTTAAATATTACTAAGATTAAAAATAGAGTAAATTTTTTCATGAGGGTCCTAACTATAATACATATTTAAGCATTGTGTTCATATGTCGTTATTCTATTATTTATCCTTTCCACTTACCTTTTCTTAATTGATTTAAGTTTAAATTTTCAATTTTCCCTTC
>JAAZKM010000177.1 GCA_012799835.1 Candidatus Methanofastidiosia archaeon | reverse complement strand
AGCATGACTTTGCTCATAGAATCTATCAAGATTTCTGATGATACGCAGTAACCTGTTCTGAATCCTGCAAGCCCAAATGCTTTAGAAAACGTCTTCATCACAATCAAATTATTATAATCATTCAGTAATCCCATTCCTGAGTGGCCATTAAATTCTGCATATGCTTCATCAAGAATCACCAATACCCCTGTATCCAATATTGACTTTAATTCCTCATCTGTGTATGCAATTCCAGTAGGATTATTTGGGCTACAAATAATAGCAATCTTCGCATTTTTTACCTCAGAAATGATTTTTTTAATTGGAGGGGTATAATCTTTATTGAGGGGAATCATGATTGGAAGTCCTGAGTATATCTTTGTAATTGTAGAATAAAGAGAAAATGTAGGATAAGGTATGGCCACTTTATCGAGAGGGGATATGAATGCCTTTCCTATTGTGTCTATAATCTCATCACTACCGTTTCCTATAAGTACATTTTTTGTTTCAAATCCGATATAGTTTGCAATTTTTTGTCTTATCTCTGAATTAGTTACTTCTGGATATCGATTAATAGGCATTGATGGGAGGCTCTCCTTTAATGCCAAAATTACAGCTTCATTTTTCCATGGTAGTTCATTGGCATGCAATCTAATTAGATCTTCTCCCGATACCGAAACTTCTGAAGAGTAAGATTCAAGATTACTTAAAATATCCCTGTCAAATTTGCTTTTCATCTTCAAACCTCACATTCACAGCTTTTTCATGTGCAAATAATCCTTCTGATCTAGCAAGTATGGAAACTGTGTTTCTGTAAGTTTTTAGTCCATCCTTTGTAATATATTGAAAGGTATATTTCTTTAAGAAATCATCAACTGAAAGACTAGAATAATATCTAGCATATCCTGATGTTGGGAGTACATGATTTGTTCCTGATACGTAGTCTCCCATTGCTTCAGGGGAATAATCTCCTAAAAATACGGATCCTGCATTTTTAATTTTTGTAAGGATTGAAAAGGGCTCATTAATCATTATCTCAAGATGTTCAGGAGCAAATTCATTTGAAAGATCTATGGCCTCATCAATAGAAGATATAATGAATATCCCTCCTCTCTTTAAAGACTCTTCAAGAATATTTTTTCTTGGGAGTACCATAAGTTCCTTTTCTATTTCTCCTTTAACTTTTTCAGCAAGCTTTCTTGAATTTGTCAATAGGTATGATGAAGCTAGAGGGTCGTGCTCTGATTGTGCAAGCATGTCAAGAGCTATAAATCTTGGATTTGAACTTTCTTCTGCAATTATCATAACTTCACTTGGCCCTGCAGGAAATTCTGTTGGTGTTTCTACAAGTTTTTTTGCCATTGCAACATATTTATTTCCTGGTCCAACTATTTTTGAAACTTTTTTTATTGATTCGGTACCGTATGCCAAAGCTGCTATTGCCTGAGCGCCTCCAACTTTGTAAACTTCATCCACGCCTGCGATATCTGATGCCACTAGCACCACATCGTTACATTTGCCATTCTTATTTGGAGGAGTAACAACGACAATCCGTGGGACACCGCATATTTTTGGAGGTATTGCCGCCATTAGTACTGTTGATGGATATGCGGCTCTTCCACCTGGCACATATATTCCTGTACTATCCAAAGGCGTTATCATTTGTCCGGCAGTAATTCCCTTTTTTTCAAATAAAAATGATTGTGGAATTTCTCTTCTGTGAAAGTCTTCAATATTTTCTGCTGAAATTTCAAGTGCTTCTATTAATTCAGTGTCAACATTTTCATAGGCTTCCACTATCTCCTCTTGATTTACTAAAAAGTTATTTATATTAACGCCATCGAAATTTAATGTGTATTCCCTAAGTGCTTCGTCACCTCTTTTTTCAACATCTAAAAGGATTGATTTAACATAGCCGTCATCTTCTAACAACACCTTTCTCTGTTCATTTTTTTCAAATAAAACTTTTGAATCTTCATAAATTTCAATCAATCAATTCACCAACCTTTCTATAGAGAGTATAAAAGTTTCCCATCCACTTTAATCTCTTAATTGTTTCTGAAGCTTGTTTTTCATCAATTGCATAATGCGCAATAACAGGTGACTTTTTAGGTATAACATACATTATTGTTGAACCTTCATGTCCATGAAAATTCTTTTCAAATTCAGCTAAAGATTTTGTTGGAATGTTTATCATAATATACTTCTTATTTTGAACATATAATACGTTTTTGATTGATGACGAAAGAATTTCTATTTCTCCTCTCTTTTTATCAACACTGCTTCCATTTGCAATAAAGATGGTTTCGAAGCCAATAGCCTTAGAGATTAGTTTTAAAAAATTCATAACTGGAGTCTTTTCCATGCTAACCTTATCTGATATTTCAATATCTTCAAAAGATATGATGGAAGAGTTTTTAGGTAGAGCAATAGTAAGGACACATTTACCAAATCCCATTTTTTGTAATATCCTAACTTCTGCCCCTCTTTCAGCAATAATGTCTAATCCAGTCAAAATCACATTCCCAAATTGATCATGGCAGTATTTCGACATACCTTGAGTTATAATAAATATCACCTTAATTTATTTTCTTTAATTCTTGGAAATAACTTTCTATCACTATCCACAGACGCATAGTCTGATCTTTTCAGGATGTCAAGACTGGAATTTGATAATCTCGCCTTTTTAGGAATAGCTATTTTTAGCACAAAATACCTCCGCCAAAAATGGCATAATTAATGATGGTGAGCAATATATGACAAAATAGTAGAAGAAACAAACTTAATGTTATTGCCAATTATGTCCATATACACCACATATACCTTTAAGGCATCATCTTTTAAGCATTGTGGTGTAACTTAGAGAAAGTTTTAAATATACAACTAAGTCGATAAAAAAGAAGCGGTCATAGTGTAGTGGCCTAGCACCTGAGCCTTCCAAGCTCATGACGCGGGTTCGAATCCCGCTGACCGCACCAATTTATTACAAATGCAGTATCCTTTTTTCTCTAAAATTGAAATATTGATCCTAGATTCTTAAATAAAATTAGATTAGCTCTGATTTATTACTTCTTCAGCCTCAGAAATTGCAGAAAGAGTCATCGCCCTGATGTAGGGATCGCCCATTCGATATCTAAAGGCATGGGATCTCCTCCAAAGCGTCTGTTGTGCAAACGATTTGTTTAGCCCACCCTTTCATCCTTCCGATCTCAATCCAGTCGCCTTCGGTAATGAAAACAGAATTTCCTAGAGAATCGGCGATGGTGCAGCTCTCTACTTTTTCGCCGTTGTGGATTGAAGTCGTGCTAAAGAAGGTCCTCAAGCTTCCCCCTTCTTTGCTGTAAAATTCCATTGGAAAAGCGCCCTGCCCTTCTCCCAGATTGCCCGGAACTCTTTTTCGGTCACGGCGTCGTCATAGAGCGCCTCATCAACCACATTAAAAAACTCGGCGAGCTCGTGGATCTTAGTCTTCACAAGCTCCCACCCTGCAAAGGTCCCTATACCAAGCGATACAAGGTATGGGAGGATCTTTGCAAGGACCTCAAAAACCTGTATGTCGGACATCTAAAGTCCTCGATGTCCAATATTATACATTGGTGTTTAAAAAGATTGTCCTTGGATGTTTGTTCAAGAATAATTCTTATTAACCAAACAATGAACGTCTACGTCTTTTATTATTCCCACTTTCATAGTTATTGTATCCCCCAAATAGGCTCATTCTAGCATATCCTACTTTCTTCTCTACCAATTTTGTTCAACAAATAGAACAGTACATATCTTCATCCATATATATTTTTCCACATTCAGGGCATTTCATAGTCATTTTATCACCTTCTTAGATAGACAAAATTATTTTTAATGTTTTTTTATATTCATTTTCTTGAATTTTTCCTTCTTTTTTCATTTTTTCTAATGCCACTCTTAATTTTAAAATATTGTTTGGATTTTTTTTCAGTATGGAATTGTTTCTTATATAGTTTAAGATAACGTCTTTAATATCATTATTATCATCAATAAGGAGTTTTAGTCTATTTTTTATTTCTTGATGTAAAATTGGCTGATCTTCTCTTACGACATATGACTCTGAAAGTGCATTTTCAGCAACCTCTTTTATAGAATCAATTATACCTTTTGATCCATAATTACATTTTCCATTTAGATAAATCAATGGGGGGAGTATTACAAATCTCCCATTATTATTATTATTATTTTTGTTTTGGATCTCGGCTATATATATCGGTACCAATAATTTTATTATCCCTGAATATTCTTCATCCTCTATGAAATCTATAGGCATTCCAAAAAAATCAGTTACATTTTCAAATTCTTCGTTAATATTGCCAAGATGTTTTGAGGATATATTATTGAATTTTTCACATATATCTCTTAAGCTTTCTATCGCTTTCTCATAGAATATATCATCTTTTTTTCTTTCTTGTTTGAAGGGTTCGAATTTTGATTTTTCCTCAGATACTATCCTCTCATATTCCTGTTGAACTTGATCCCTAGAATAAATAAGCCTAGACCTCTCATTAGAATAGATATTCTCATACTTTGCAATTTTGCCATCCCACATTGAAATTAAGGAATTTCTTTCATGTTCAATAGTAGTAATTTGGTGCTCCATGGCTAATCTTAAATTTGATATTCTAACGTTATATTCTCTCTGAATATTATTCTTTTTGGTATCAAATGAAGATAATTTCATATTATATTCATTTTTCATTTGTTTCGTTTTATCACGTTTTTCGTTTTCAAGATGTCTTATCTTACTTTTGCATTTATCTATTTCATTCTTCATTTCTCTTATTTTTTTGTTATATTCGTATTGTTTCTCACTAGTGTCGTCGTCTGTTTTTTTTAATTTATCTATCCAATCTTCATACTCTTCTATCATTCTTTTATGATTAGATATTCTAATGATGTAGCTATTAATTTCGGCATCATATGATATTCCAGAGCTAACGTAACTTTTCGATTCATAAAGTTTTTTTTCAGTGCTAATATTTGATAAATCACTAACATTTTCAGATTCTAACTTCTTGATTTGCCACTCAAAATCAGTTTTGATACTATTTATTCTATTTTCAAACGGGGTCAACTGGATGTCTCTTTCAAGTATAAGTCTTGGTATTATATCTTCCTTATATTTCCTATAAAGCTCCTCGAGTTCTTTTTCTATAGGCAATTTTTTTTCATTAAGTTCAGCCAATAATCTAGGGTGTATTTCCTCATTGAATTTTTTTTCAAGTGGATCTATTTTTTCTGAATGTTGACGATAAGTTATTGTTCTTTGATAACTTGTCTTTTCCAACAATTCATCTTTTTTTTGATTGACTGCTTCAATTAATTTTTCTAAGTTATTTTCCAAATAACTATATTTTTTATTTTCTTCTTCCATAACCCCATATATTTTGCAGATTTCAGCATATCTTTCTGAATTCTTACAGTCGGCTAGAATAAATTTAGGTTCTTCAATTTTATTAATACTATTTCTGTAAAAATATAAACAATCCACTAAGTCTTTTCTTGCAACAGTATAAAAAGTATCATGACGTTCAGTTATCTTACTTAAAAAAGATTTAATTATTTTGTTAACTTGATCAATTAAATCATAAAGCGCAGATAAATTATTAATTTCTTCACACAATCCATCAACATTTTCAAGTAACACTAGTGGCAAAGAAATCAAAGATCTATTGGCAAATAAGTCATCATAAAATACTAGGCTACCTCTAGAATCATTATACCTCATTAGATAAAATGGAATATAAACTAGTGCCATTGAAGATATATTTTCTTTACTTCCTAAACCAAAGAAGCCATTATTTTTTTCAGCAGATATAATCCGTAATGCTTCAAGCATAGAATAATCATCGGCTAATGATTTTACACCATTACTATTTTTGTCAATTATAAATGGAATACAATACTCCATAAATATCCCACAATTGAAACACTTACTATGCTATTCACTTTTGAATTTATAAGGATATGGAAAAAATTAGGAGAAATAGGGAAAAGTTTGTTTTTAATTCCAGATCCCATTAAACAAACTGGCCCTATATTTTAATAGAAGCTTGGCATGCTAAATGATCGTTTAATGAAAAAGGAAAATTATTTTTTTGTCATGCTTATCAGTTTGGCCTTAATCTCAGGGTCCGATTCCACAATGTCCATGATTTCAAGAAACATGTTCAACCTGTCCAGTCTAGCCGTTTCATCCTTTGCCATATCAAAAAACTCTTTTCTAATATCAATTGATTTTTGCTCCATATCAAAAATCTTTTCTTCACTAAGAGGCATTCCGCACCTATAACAATACTCAGAAGAAGGTCCGCAACTCTCCTTGCATCTTGGGCACATAACAGGATTTATGCTATCGTCCTTGTCGCTGTTTTCAATTTTAAGCCCGTAGACCTTGTTGTAGATAGCATTGTCTATGTCTCTGCCTGATAGGTGTACATAGACTTTTGGCATCTCCGACCCAAGCTGCCATCCAAGGTACTGGCACATCTCGGATTCTGTTAACATTGAGGCAAGGTGAGTTGCCCTGGAATGCTTGAGAGTGTGGGGCATCACTTTCTTTTTTATTCATGATTTTTTTATTGCCTTTTTAATGAGATTCTGGTATGACTCATGAAACAACAGTTTTCCAAAATTCTTGTTCCCAGTTCCAACAAACAATGGCTCGTTGAGATGTGGATTAGGGTGAATCTGAATCCAGTTTTTTATGTAGGGCTCGGCCATGACGAATAGCACTAGCCTTTCCACCGTAATCATTAATCAAAAAAACGTATATAAATTAAAGTTCATTTTAGTTATTTTATGTTTTAGAAAGAATTAGGTATTTTTTTTGAATAGATAATAATTAATCAATAGAATAACAGCAACTACAATTCCGCCAATAAAAATACTTGCATTAAAGAGTACCGAGGATACTGGATCAGGAGAATATACGGTAGGTATTCTAATTGAGCCCAAAAAAGTAGTAAAAAGAATATAACCTATTATTAAAAAAGGTAGAAATCTTCCCCATCCTGTGTTTTTTGGACGTCTTTTTGGAATTTGATCGGAATTGTCCATGATATTTACTGTAGGCAGAAGTTTATAAATGTTATAGATTTTAGAAACTAGTTGTTTAAACACTTTAATTTAATGGTAAAAATAGTCCCTTGTGGAATATTATCTTCAACTACAATTGATCCGCCATAACGTTCAATTGTTTTTTTAACAATGTAGAGGCCAAGGCCACTGCCTTTACTATCTCCGAAACTTATGCCTTCCTCAAAAATATTTTCTTTAATAGGCTCAGGAATTCCTTTCCCATAATCAGCTATTTTTATTTGGCATGATTTATCCTTAGAAGAAATATCAACATCTACCCTATCTGTTTTACTGTGAATAACTGCATTTCTCATTATATTTTCAAGTACAGAGAACAATGCTTGGTCTGCTAATGCATTTGCATTTCCAGTTATATTTATAGGAATGGAGATATTTTTTGATATTTCCTCTACTGTTTTCCTAATATCTATGTTAGTTAAGTCCCCTTTACTGGATAAAAAGGATTCCAACTCTCTTATCCTAAAAATTAAATCTATACCACTATCAACTGAACGATTTAATTTATCAAATAATAATTTATCGTTTTTTTCCTAGTATAGTAAAAGAGAAGTTTTCATAATAGTCAATTTGTTTAGAAGATCATGTCTTAAAATTTTATTAATTACCTGTAGAGTTTCATTTAAGTCTTCAATTTGTTTATTTGACTCCTTTAATTTTATTTCCATCTTTATACGTTTTGATATATCTCGAAGTACTATCAATTGTCCAACAAAAAGTCCTTTTTTGCTATATATTTTTTTAAAGATAACATCATAATACTTATCATGATTAGAGATGGTACTACGATAGTAATCCTCAGAAACATGACTTTTAAAAACATCTTTCATCTCTTTCCACTCGGTAATTAATTCTGAGAAATTTTTGCCTCGGATATTTGATGCTTTAACATTTAAAATTAGTTCAGCAGCAGGATTGAAGTCAACTATTTGATTTGTTCCACCAAGAACTATAACGCCATCTGGGATTTCATTAAATACTGCCGTATATGCAGTAGGAACTATATCTAAAAGCTGTTCTCTCGTTATTCCCCAAAATAATGCCAATCCAGTAAAAATAAAGGAAACAGAAGTCATAACAATAGGAAATGCCATTATTCGAAAAACATATATAAAATTAGAAATCCAGGGCAAGAAGATTCCAATGAAAAATAATATACCTTGCTTTCGGTATATGTAATGGGGAGTGTTAAGTGCATAAAAAACTAATATAAAAGTAATCAGTATCAAACAATAGTTATAAAAAAATAATATCCAAAACCAAATCCCATAAACTTTTCCAAAAGCCAAAACTCCGGAAATAGTTTCAATATATATCGTCTGCCTTAGAAGATGATGATACTCATTTGTCCATACTAAAATTATTGTAATAACTGGGATCAGGAATAATAAATAAATAAAGCGATTGATATAGTTTTCTTTACCTGTATATTCTAATATAAATAAAAGTAAGAAAACACCAAAGGTGGCAACACCAAAGTAAGAAACATTTTCCCAAAAAAGTTTATCTGACAAATTGGTGCACAACAGATCAAAAAAGTCTGAAAGCGACCAAATAAAAACTGAGGTCAGAAATAATATTAAATATTTACCCCCAACAACTCTTTTTCTATTTAAAATTAAACAGATTAATGCTACTGATATTATTGAAGTTAACAATAACGGTATCTGGTATATTGTAAATTGCATAAAGTAATCAATCAGAGTAAAAAATCTTAAGATATGTTTTAAAGCTTTATATTTATATTGTAATTTTCGCAAAAAAATAGTGGACTATCATATAGTTGAATATAATCATATTGATTTAAAGATAAATCAAAATATAATCTCCAATTTTAAAAAAATAAGATATAATAGCTAGATATGGCATTAGTTTACAAAATAGTGCTCCGGCCGGGATTTGAACCCGGGTCACGGCCTCGAGAGGGCCGAATGATTGGCCGGACTACACCACCGGAGCTTACAAAATCCCACCAATCCATGCTTAAAAAATTTACGGTTATTTTATCAAAGATAGTTTTATAAGTTTCATAAAAATAAACAAATCAATCGGTGGAAACAATGCTTACTCCAGAATATATAGTTTACGCAACGTGTTTTTGCCTTATTTTTGCAGGGCTTTCTTTTAAATTTAGGGCTGTTGACTTTTCTGGATTTCTCGCCGGTATTTTTGTTGGAATCCCAATCATTGTTTTTGGGGGATTTAGATTTTTTTTCATTCTAGCATTCTTTTTTATAACTGCGTCTATTGCCACTGTATTCAGATATGAAGAAAAAAAACTAAAAGGTATTGCAGAAAAAAATAAAGGTGCAAGGAGTTATATAAATGTCTTGGGAAACGGCATTGTTGCGTCTATTTTTGCAGTACTATATTATGTTGTTCCGCAATATTACAGTTTAGATAGCAACATCTTTCTGGTAGGGTTTCTTGGATCTTTAGCAACTGCTGCTGCAGATACGGCAGGGGGAGAGATAGGAAGATTGTCTAGCTATAAACCTAGATTAATAACTACTCTTAAAGTTGTAGAAACTGGTGTTGATGGTGGAGTGACCCTATTAGGAGAGTTTGCTGAACTTGTCATTGCCTTTTTAATAGGAATTGTGGCGTATCTATTTGGATTGGGGGACATACGTATTATATTTATCACTGGAATTGCAGGATTCCTAGGCGCAAATATTGACAGTGTAGTGGGGGCAACATTAGAAACATGGTATGATTCTTTTGGAAACAATCACACCAACATAATGGCGACTATTGCTGGAGGAATTTTGGGTTCAATTCTGTATTATCTCTAAGATTTTGTAATTTTAGCCATAAAGAGTCCATTGGTATCATGAACATGCGGGAGTGTTCTCTTACATAAAGAAATTTCATCTGATAGCTTTCTTCCAAATATTTCAGTGAATCCATTTTCAAGAGGAATTCCGTTGACATCAGAATCGATTTTTAAAAGTTTTATATCAAAATTATCTAAAGCCCATTGGATAACAAATTCATTCTCTTCTGGTTCTAAACTACAAGTCGTATAAAGTATAGTTCCATCCTCCTTTAAGCTATCAATTGCAGATTTAAGGAGTTTTTTCTGGATTTCGCTTAGAAAAATAACATCATGGATAGTTCTAAGAGTTTTTCTTAAACTATCTTTTCTTATTATGCCGCTCCCTGTGCAAGGCGCGTCAAGAAGAATTTTATCAGGCTTATCGTTTACTTTAGTTATTTCTTCCCCATTTAAATTGAATACTGCTATATTCAAACATCCTAATCTAGAAATATTATTCTTCAGTGCAGATAGCCTCCTTTTATTTATGTCAAAAGCATATATTACACCCTTGTTTTCCATTATAGAAGACAAATGAGTTGTTTTGCCCCCCGGTGCGGCGCACATATCAATGACAAAGTCATTTGCATCAGGAGAGAGAATTGGTGAAACTATCATTTCAGCTACCCCTTGTATATAGAAATATCCAAGAAGATTTTCAACAGTAGAAGAAATGGAAAATTTAGATTCTTCAATAATAAAACCAAAATCGTTAACATCCTTAAGAACAAAGTCCTTTTCTATGAGTCTTGTAAAAAGTTCATTTTTTGATATCTTAATTGTATTTACCCTAATTGAGTCCTTGTTCTCCTTTTCGTTAGATTCTAAGAATCTAGGTAATTTGTCTCCAAACATTTCATTGTATCTCTTTAGATTATCAAAATTGTACCCATATTCTCTTGCTACATCACTTAACTTCATCAAATCAACAAATATATAAAACAGAACTACATTAAAATAACTTATGCTTGAACTCGAGATGAAGGCGAAAATAGATCCATATACACGAGGTAGGATTAATCAGATCTTAAGGATGGCAGAGTTTATTGAAGAAAAAATGGAGGAAGATATATATTTTTCTTCGCCAATAAGGAATTTTAAAGAAACAGACGAAGCATTGAGAGTAAGATATTCCAATGATAAGATTATTTTAACTTATAAAGGTCCAAAATTGGACAAAGTTTCTAAATCAAGGGAGGAATACGAAGCATTTGTTTCGAGGGAAATTGAACAAATACTTCAAAAACTTGGATACAATGAATTATTAAGGGTTAAAAAGAAAAGAAAAGTGTATAAGTATAAAGAATATAAAATTTCAATTGATGAAGTTGAAGACTTGGGAGAGTACCTTGAAGTAGAGTTGAAATCAAATAATCTACAAGATGTTGAAAAAATAGAAAATTTATTTGATTTGCTGTTTTTAGAAAGTGAAAGGAGATCCTATCTTGAGCTATTGCTTTTTAAAAAAAAATAAATTAATATATTTTTAGTCCTTCCTTTGAAAGTATTTTGGTTGCAAGTTCATTGTTATCTACTTTTAGTACCAGTATTTTTTCATTGTTAAGGAAAGCAAAACCAAGAGCATCTTCTATGTTAACATTGTTTTTCCCTAGTATTTTTGCAATCTCTGAAACAGTGCTAGTGTTTATATCGACACCGATAACTTCTTGTATATTTGCAATCATTTCATGTTTTGACAATATTGAAGCTCCTTTTGCTGCATCGTTTACAATGAGTCTAACGATTCCAAAATCACCTGCATCAGCAATTGCAAGTCCGGATATGGATATTTGTTCTTTGGATAGCTCTTCAATTATCTTTGAAAGTCTTTTTGGTTTGTTTTCAATAAATACTGATAACATTCTCAAGCGATTCACCTTTTCTTTTGTTGAATAAAAGGTCCAGTTAGTGTATTTTTTAATACTTTCTCTGAGGGATTCTTTGTAACAAGGCTTACAACAATCATTGCTATCACTGATAAAATAAAGCTGTACATACTAAAATGCATTGGTAGTTTGACTACGTATTGGTGAATAAATCCAAATATGATAGATGTTGCAAAACCTATTCCCATTGAAGCAATTGCTCCCTCTCTTGTAGCTCTCTTCCAGTATAAGCCCGCAAGTAGAGGCATTACAAATGAGGATAGCATTATCCCTATTCCCATCCATATTAGTAGCGCTAATAGTTGAGGTGGCTTGATAGCAAGGTATAGTGTCAGTATAGCTACTACCACAACAGTGATTCTGCTAATGTTGGTAATGGTTTTATCTTCAGCTTTTGGATTTATCAAGTTCTTGTAAATATCCCAACTTACAGAGCTTCCAATTGTAAGCATGAGCCTGTCTGTTGTAGACATTACTGCTGATAAAACAATCACAGCAAACAGAGGCCAGATTAGTGTTGGTAAAGCATAGTTAACTGCGGATATATATGCATAGTCAGGGTATGGAACTGTTAATAGCCCATCTGCAACCATTGCCCTTGTTCCAAATCCTACTATTTTTAGCAAATACATTATAACAACATATATTGCAAATGAAGCAAATGGTGCAAATTTAAAGTATTTATCCTTTTTTACTGCTAGTACGTTGTTAATAATGTGTGGCCCTGAACCAAGTCCCATTGCAAGTAGGAAGAAGAAAGACACTAAGTACAACGGTGTCAAGAATGCATAGCCTGCATAAGGAGGGTGCATCTGTGGGTATGCAAGATTTACAAAATTTGGATCTATAGATGCTATAACAGTGTTTATGTGAGTGAATCCTCCTGCAGCCTTTAGTATAAAAGGAGACACAATAAGAACACCGCCAACTATGAATATTCCTTGAACTAAGTTTACCCACGCAACTGCGTATAATCCTCCTAATACCACATAGAAAAGAACTATTGCAGCAGCAATTATGAGTGCTTGGGTATGGGTAATTCCAAATAGCCATATTAAAACAATACTAATCGCTGTATATTGGCCAACTAGATAAATAGTGCTTGTAACAATTACTGCAAGCCCTGAGAGCATTCTCATGAGTTTAGGACTGTAAAATCTATCGGCAAAATAGTCTTGAACAGTCATGTACCCCATCTTCTCAGATATTTTGTGAAGTTTTGTACCATAGAACAATATACATACTGCAGTAGTTAATGGAACAAATATCTGTTCCCATATACTGGGCCATCCAGCTGTATATCCAAGGCCTGCAACTCCTAAAATACTCATTCCACTAGTTGCGGAAGATACTACAAGTAAAACAAAGAACCAAAATCCCAAACTTCTTCCTGCAACAATGTAATCCTCACTACTTTTTACTTTTTTAGATGCCCATGCACCTACAAGCAATGTTATCAAAAAGTAGAGAACTACTATAGATGTTGTTATGATTGATGCCATTACTTTTCCTCCACCGGTTTGTATTTAAATCCCCAAAACAAAAGCAAAAGGGCAATAACTATTGGTACTAATAACACAACGAAAAAGGTTGTATCTGGTAGACCGTATATCATTTAATTCCTCCTATTCCTCTAAATTCCTTTTATCGATAACTCGCTGTGCCTTACCTTGAGATCTTGGTATAGCACCTTCTTCAACGAGTTTTACATCAGCTTTCACTAGAAGAACGCTTTTTAGATCATCTTCAACTTTATCTTTGAGTTGAATCAAATCTTTCAGATTCCCTGTGAAAAGATCATTTGTGACCTCTATCTCAACTGTTAAGTGATCAAGCGGTCCTTTTCTTTCAACAATTATAGCATAGTGTCCCTTAAAAGCCGAATTTTTCAAAATAACCTCCTCAATCTGACTTGGAAAAATGTTGATACCTCTTATGATAAGCATGTCATCACTTCTTCCATGAAGTCTTTCGATTTTTCTAAAAGGAAGGCCACAGTTACATTTATCCTCATATATTCGTGATATATCTTTAGTTCGGTATCTAAAGAGAGGCATTGCTTCTTTCCATATTGGAGTAAATACTAATTCCCCTCTTTCTCCTTCTCCAAGAGTTTCTCCTGTTTTTGGATCTATAACTTCCATTATGAAATGATCCTCCCAAACATGGAGTCCATCCTTTTCTATACATTCCACGGCAACTCCAGGTCCACAAAGTTCAGAGATCCCATAGTTATCGTAGGCATCGATGTTGAATAATTCTTCAATTCTTTGCCTCATACCTTTTCCCCATGGTTCTGCGCCAAAGACCCCAATCTTTAATTTAAGATCTTTCTTAGGATCTATTTTCATTTCTTCAAGCGCCTCTCCCAAGTATATTGCATAAGAGGGAGTGCTTGTAAAAGATGTTGTACCAAAATCGCGCATTATTTCTATCTGTTTTTTGGTATTACCTGATCCTGTTGGGATAACAGCAATCCCAAGTCTTTCAGCACCATAATGGAAACCAAATCCCCCTGTAAAAAATCCATAGTTATATATAATTTGCATTGAATCCTTTTTCGTTAGGCCAGTAGTAGCCAAAACTCTAGCCATTAAATTTGACCATGTATCCAAATCATTTTTTGTGTAATAAACAACTGTGGATTTTCCCGTAGTTCCAGAAGAAGCATGAAATCTTACTACTTCCTCTATAGGAACCGCCATCAAACCGAAAGGATAGTTATCCCTAAGATCATTTTTTGTAGTAAATGGAAGTTTCTGGAGATCATCCACATTTTTTATGTCGTCAGCTTTTAAGTTGCAGCTTTTTAAAGTATCTTTAAAAAATCGAGAGTTTTTCGAAGCATACTCTACGCAAAATCTTAGTTTCTTGTTCTGATGTTCTATTAATTCTTCTCTGGATTTGAACTCCAAAAAAACACCCCGTCAAAATTTCCTAAGCAAGGAATAAGTTTTCACGAGGGAATTCAATAGCCATAATAATAACAATAAGGTCTATAGAGAGAGCTCTCCAAAAGAACATAAATAGGTTCGAATAAATTCTCCCTCATTGAATCCCCTGTATTGAAAACTTAATAGATATTTATAAGGTTTTCTAATTAATTATTTATTTTTTGAATTTTGTTCTATATTTAAAGCATAAACATCATTACAAAAAAATAAATAAAATACCAAAAATTTTCACATTGACAGTTAAAAAAATTTTGTATGTAAATACTAAATCAATTTCTTCATTAAATAATTAAAATTTATATCAATTAAGTTATTGATCTAATAAGATTCATTGCAAATTTGGAAGAGTATTAACTTCCAACTATGTTCTCTATTTCTTTTAATGCCATTTTTCTTTGCTTTTCTCTGCCGTAATGTAAAAATATCTTCTCAGACGTTTCAAGGATCCTTATTCCAGAATCTAACCAGTTTATTAAATCAGCTGGAAATATCTTTAATCCATATTCTTTTCTAAATTCCTCACTGATTCTATTAGGGGATAACTTTGCTTTTCTTAAGTCAAGTAGTCTTTTTCCAATCTCAATTTTTGGACAGTTGCAATAAGGTGCATTTTTACAATCACATACGAAAAATTCTGTCAAAAGATTAATTAAAACTACTTCCCCGTGCCTAGATAGTTTTTCTTTCCTATTTTGAAAGTATATTTTCTCTAACGTAGTGCCAGAAAAAAGAGAAGATGAATCAATTTTCAAGGTGGCTTGGAGTTTATTAGTCAGGTAAATATTTGGAAAAGGTAAAATTTCAAAAATAATTTCCCTAACATTTTCCCTGTTAAATTTTTTTATATAAACTGCATGAGAGACTTTAAGAAAGTTGGATGAAACAATTCTCCCAAATTTGGTAATGCCAATAACATCTGATTTAATTCCGATAAGGCCCTCCTTCTTTAATGTTTCAAGGAAATTATAGTCAAAAGATGGAGCGAATCCCATCTCAAAAGTTTTTTTAATTTGAATACTGGAAATTTCAGAAAATGTAGAAACAATTGCCAATATTCTTTCTAAAGAAACATCACTATCAAATTGGATATCTACTCTTTCAGATTTATTCTCTAAGAGATAAAAGCAATGTTCTTCTT
>JAAZKM010000176.1 GCA_012799835.1 Candidatus Methanofastidiosia archaeon | reverse complement strand
TATTTCTTCATTTGTAAGTATTTTTCCATCTATTTTCTTTTTTGAAATATGGACAAGATCCATGTTTACATCTGGGTAAACTTCAACTACCTCATTTTCTTGATAATTATAACGTTTAGATTTATGGATTGGTATGCCTATAAAGCCTTGATCTACTAGATTTTTTGTCAAAACTGCAGAAAAAGAAAATGAAGATCTGGATCTTTTTATAACAATTTGTTCCCCAGGATCTATTCTCTCATTTATTGCATCATTAGTATTTAAAAAAACAATATCCTGAGTTTCTTCAATATCAAGGTACTTGACTTTGAGTTTCATAAAGTTGTATTATAATGTGTTAATAAAAAAGTTACTATTTTTTCACATATTCTAAATAGGCATTTAGTGAGGGAGGTAAACCTTTTTCTTTAGACATATTCCTAATATTTTGTAAAATACCAGATCCATATTGGAATGCTTTCTTTTTACGTGATACAATTTCAGGAGGTGCGCCCAGATCACATGCAATTTTTCTCAGTGTGTGTTTTCTTAAATCATCATTTGCATCTATTAAATTATGCTCTCTTTCGATTTGTATCCCGATTTTTTTTACTTCATCGTCGAAAAATGGTGATAAAAACTTTAAATTAAAATTATCGAATATTTTGTATTCCCTATTCAGAAGTAAATCTTTCAATTCCATTAGATCTTTATTTCTTAAATCATTAGGATTTCTCCCTTCTGCCAAAGCTCTCCTATATTTATCGTAACCGAAAAATAACTCATCTGCACCTTGACCAGATAAACAAACATCAAAACCATCTTTACTGATCCTCTCTGCAATGAGATAAAACGAGGTAGCTATCAATATATTAAGGCTATTCTTTCTACCAATTAATTTAATAGTATTTTTAATTGCATTTTCAATATTTTCATTAGTTAAGTTAATAATCTTAAGAGGACATTCCAAAGTTTTTGATGCAATCTTTGAATAAATGACATCTTTTGAAGTAAAATCCCCGATTGTGTAAAGTATTGGATTTGAATGTTTTTTAGTTAAAGCAGCAATAATGTAGCTATCAATTCCTCCTGAAAATGAAATTGGTATGTTTTTTCTTGTACCTATTAAAGTAGAAACAGACTTCGAAAGAGCGTTAGTAAGTTGTTCGTTTTTAGTACTACACAACTTCATATTCAAGATTTTCACCTTTTCTAGAATAAAAGAATAAATTTTTTCTTTGATAGGGGTAGCAAATTATAATATGGACTTTGCCATAACGTGAGAAGAAATTTAAATCCTCCCTTGAGGGCAATCCATTTTCGGAAGGGTGTGAATGAACAGTACCAACAATGGACGCATCGATTGGAAGGCTAAAATGTGAAATTGTAGAGGAATTTCTTCCAAATATACTAAAAGGAGAAAAAACAATTTCAGATATAATCCCTTTTTCTTCCCTTAAAAATGCAGCGAATTCATTTGGATGAGTACTTTTTGCAGCATGCGATATGAACTCCAATAGTTCTCCATCAATCTTTATCAAAAAATTTCATTCCTCATTCTAAGTCATCAATATTCTCAACTCTTTCTATTTTTATCTTGAAGGGTAGTAATGGGGATTTAATTTCTTTTTTTTCTTTTAAGGTATCTTCAAGCTTAAGAAAGTCGTTGAGTTCCTTCTCCAATTGATCGATTTTTCTATCAAGTAATTTTGAAGGAGAGATTGCAGTATATTTTTCTGGATCCTCTGAAGATTTTTCTACAATTTTCATCTGTTCCATTGATGTAAGAGATTCTTTACATGTACTAGGGTAGATCGATGTCCCTTCAGCGATGCTATCATATGTTGAGCTACCCTTTGCTAATAAGTATAAATAAATCTTAACTTTAGATTCAGTGTCTAAGAAAAATTTTAATATATCCATTAAACCCTTATCAATGTCACTTTTTTCTGGAACATTGAATTTAATTTGCTTAGTATACTCTTTCATCTAACTCACCTTTTAACTTATCTATTAATATTTTATATATTTTATTATCATGATTTAAGAATCGTAACTTTTCCGTTTTTAGTGAAAACTACTTCACATTTTGATGTGAAAATTCCATTTTCAAATATTCCTGGAATGTCGTTAAGATCTTTTTCCATAGATTTCGGATTTTTTACTGATGTGAACAAGTCAATTATGAAGTTTCCGTTGTCTGTCACCATGGGGCCATCTTTTTTATCACCAGCCCTTAAAATTGGGGTTCCAAAAGAAGACAATGCTTGAAAGACTTTTCTATATGCGAGTGGAAATACCTCTACAGTTACAGGGAAATTTTTTCCAAGTGTATCCACGAATTTTTTTTCTTCGCAGACGACAACGAATCTATCTGCATTGTAATCTATTATTTTTTCCTGTAGCAAAGCTCCTCCCCTACCTTTTAATAGATATAGTTTTGGATCAACTTCATCAGCACCGTCAATAGCAATATTAATATCGTGTTCATCAAGAGTAGTAAGGGGTATATTTGATTCTATTGCCAAGAGCTTTGCCTGAAATGAGGTAGGTACACCATAAATTGAGATTTCTTCATTCTTTATTCTGTTACTGAGTTCAGCTATGGCAAATGCAGTTGTACTGCCAGTGCCAAGCCCGACAACATCACCATCTTTCACTAAAGATGCTGCATATGTGCCTACAATTTTTTTATCACCCATTATATCCCCAACTTTTACTTCTTTTTAGGCTTAATTTTATTTTCATAGTCTTCCATAGCTTTCTCAAGTTTTTTAATATTATTGATTAAATCCTTTGTTCCTTCAGCTCTACCATATGAATAGTACTTGCTAACAGATTCATCCTTATTAATTGGCCACTTCTTTTCAACATTAACGGGAGTTATTTTTGATCTAGGTAATCCCCCCATTTGCAGAGGCACTCTTTCTTCATGCACCTTCATCATGCTGTTCTCTTTGATCTTTCTTTGTTTGTTAATCCTTATCAAATGTCTCCAGTTCGCCAGATACTCTAATATGATATCAATACCACTTAGAAATGTAAACACAATAAGAAGAATTCCAAGATTTGAGTTGCCCCATATAGTCATTTTTTCTAAAACAGTAGGCTCTGCATGGCCTTTTACAGCTTCGATAAATACGCTAGTGGGTTGTACAGAATAATAAACAACGAAGGATTTCACCCTATCTGTTGTTTCAGGGGTAACAGTAGTAATTGTATACTCATCCGGAACTTTAATTCCATTTATCCTTGCATCACCATATGGATAAGAAAAAGAGATGCTAATATTATTATTTTCAAGTAGTATTGAAGGATCATTAGTGCCCTTGTCAAACACGATCCAAAATTCACCATAAAATGAATCAACAGTTGCATTTAGGGGTAAATGGTAATAATATTCACCAACTCGCTTGTATGCAAGGGTTAACAAAGATACCTTCTTGCTAGCGTCTCCATCTTTCAAATAATAGGATTCTGTGGCATCCATATAAAGAGGATGAATTGAGCTTACAGTTCCCTTGGCCGCAATGGGCTCCAAAAAAAATCTATTTGAACGGTCGGGATCATTTATAAGGGATATTTCCATTTTGTCTATCCCTGAATTCCTTGGAATGTAAATATTCATTTTTAAAGTTATAGTATCTTTATTGAGAATAAATCTAACGTCTGAAATCCTAAGATTTTCATTTGGCCTAACTGTTCCTTCCGTTCCTAAAAACTTCATCTGAAATCTATAATGTTGAGAATTTGATTCAAATTGTGCTGCGACATTAGCAATGAGTAAAGTAAGGGTAATGAGAATAAAAAAGAGCGAGATACCTATCCTAAGATTCCTCTTCATGAACTGAAGTTTAGTAAAGAATATTTAAGTCTTTCTAAAATATTATATTATCGCCTATAATCTATAGTTATTTCTTTAAATAACGATGATAATTAAGAATAAATTATCTATTTATACAAATACTTATATAAACTCTTTTTAATTAAACTAAAAGCAAGTGATAACATGAGTAAGAATATAATTGCAATATTAGGGATAATTGTCCTTATTTTAGGAGCGGCCTCATATCTTATGTTTACTGAAAATAAGGATTTGAGGGAGGACATTGAAACACTTACCGTTGAAAAGAATCTACTGATTGGGGAGAGAGATACATTAAAAACACAGATAAAATCCATGATCCCAGTTTCTGAAAAAAATGCTTTAAAGCTAGTAGATGCATACATTTGGGAAGAAGGTCAAAAGATAAGTGGCACAAAATCATACTCATTTCACCCATATAGCCCAACAAATAAAGTACTTGACAAAGGGGATTTCTACGAAATAGAGGTTTTAAGGGGAATTGGAAAACTAGACGGGAATAATCTTACCGTAAGCTACCACGCATTAAAATTTGAGGTAAATAAAAATACGGGCAATGTTACTTACAAAGGAATCGCAGATTCAGGATTTCCAAATACAGTTTACATAAGAGTATCTTAAGTATAGCCACCAAATAATTTGTTTAAGCACTGTTTACAATAAGTTTTCTTTTTTTCATCTATATCGTAGATATCTTTGGATATATTCATTGCGCATCCTGGAATCTTGCAATGGTCAAGCCCAAGGGTATGCCCAAGCTCATGCAAAGCTTCCTTCAGTGCTCTTTCTTTAATTAAAAAATTACTCTTGAAGTGATTTTCTAAAGGTGCTGTCGTGACAATTGCAATTTCACCACCCACTTCAGCTTCACCGAATAGAGTTCCAGTAAATCCAGATTTGTATATATCAACGTCTACCAAAACTAAAACTTTGAGTAGCACCTCAGCCTTCCCGAATTTTTTAAGAGATTCTTCCCGCCTTTCTTTTCCAAAAATAAACAAGCTTTGAGTGTTGTACTTACCTATATGGGGGGTATATGCAGTTGAAGGAATTTTATAGATAGGGATCACTCTAGAATTCGAAACATTATAAAAACAACTAGCATTAATACCAAGAGTATCCCACAAAAGACTCTGTAATTCTTTTTGGAATTCTGTGAGGAATTTTTCATCAAAATTTCCTGCAGCTGCAATTCTAATGTAAAGTTTGTTATAAACCATTAAAGTTCATAAATCTAATAACTTAAAAGACTTACTAAAATATTTTTGTATAATACTAAACTATAAAAATAAAAAAATAATTAATCAATATATGAAAAGATTCATAGTTTTTGAAGGCATAGATGCATCAGGAAAAGAAACACAAGCAAAGTTATTAGCTTCATTTTTTATTAATAGAGGCCATAAAGTTCTGCTTACACATGAACCAATATATGATAAACCCATTGGAAAAATAATAAGGTCAAATTTAGAGAAAAAGATTTCTTTAGCACCCGAAACAATTGCAATGCTCTATGCAGCCGATAGGTATGAACATTATTTACAAATAAAAAAAGCCCTTTCTGAAGGAAAAATTGTGATTTCAGACAGATACAAATATTCTAATATGGCATATCAAGGAGCAAACGGCGTCAATTCCAAATGGATTAAAGAAATAGAAAAGCATTCTAAAGATCCTGACTTGATATTCTACATTCGTGTGAAACCCGAATCCGCAATAAATAGGAGAAAGGAAAAAGACCTTTATGAGGAAAACATTGGCTTTCAGAGAAAAGTTTTCGATATATATGAAGAACTATCAAAAAAATACAATTTCATAACTATTGATGGAGAAAAATCCATCGATGAAATTCATAAAGATATTATAAAATATTTGGAATAATTTACGTATAAGACGGTTCAACTACATAATTCATTGTATTCTTAAATTGCTTAAGATCTACTAAAACTTTTTTGAGATTTCCACTGCTAATTTCATCAGGAAGTTCCTTTGTTGCATAGATATACATCACTCTTGGCAGTGCCTTAACTTTTGTGTCAATCTCACCTTTACTGTAAGATTCCCAAGCTCTTTCAATTGCAGTTGAAAATGCAATTTGTTTTTCGTTATAATTGCCGTCAGTTTCAATTGCTAGAATTAACTCTTCCAGAGTATTAATTATATTTTTAAGTGGATCCATGATATCATTTTTCCGATTTAATTTTAAGTTTATCTATTCTACTCATTAAGTGAGAATTAATCACAAAAATATTTGAACTTTTGTTTTAATTGGGTAGGGCTATTCATCAAAAATAATTTAGGAAAATAATAAAAAATAAATTAAATCATGGAACGTTACAACCTTCTGCATCTGGATGATTTTTGCACCTGTTTCCCTTAAGCAATTTAATTATAAAGTCAATTGGAAGAGAAGTTCCAGGACCTCTATTAGAAGGATAGTGGTAACCCATATCTATAGTTAAAGTGTCCCATTTTTCATCAATTCTTGTCGTTCTATCCGCAAGGCCAAGAATGGCAGCTGATGTGGAGCCTTTATCGACAGAAGGGCTTAAGAATGATAGATAGTAATTCCCTAGCCTTCCGGTTGTATAATGTGGATCTTTGGATATCGAGCCTATACCTGGCGTTACACCATTATAGTTAGTGCCATTGTTCCAAACGTTATTGTATATACTGGTAACATTTACTGTGCCATCACTATATATGCCATTGCCAGGATTGTTAGTTATGATGGAATCTTTAACTGTTAATGACGCATCACTACCGCCTTCAACACGAATTCCGCAATCATTAATACTTTTATCTATTGTGCATGATTGAACAGTCAATTGAAATTTATCATGTGCAAAGATAGCCTGTTCCATATAGTCATAAAACAAGCAATTTTTTATAGTTATTTGGCGTTCACCCTTACCTAAGGATATACCTTCACCTTTTTCAAATTCACAATTTTGTATTGTTGCAATTATTAGGTTCGATGGATTACTGCCTAAATCTATGAAGCTATTATTAAAGCGGCAATTATCTATATTAACATTCATTGGATTATTGTCATAAAAAATGAAAGAAGATGTGCCTGATGGAGCATTAAAATATATTTTTGATATGTCTATTGTTACAGGAATTCCATCTGCAGTGAATTCGAAGTTATAATAAGAAGCACTCCCGACAATAATAGTATTTCGATCTCCATCGCCAATTAATGTCAAACTCTTGTCTTGGATTACTATTGAATCGTCTACTGCATAAGTTCCAGCATGTATGTATACTGTATCCCCTGATGAAGCGCTATTAATTTTGGATTCCAGGTCATCCCCCGGATAAACATGTATCGTTCCAGCCGAAACTGGTGCTATTATCGTTAAAAGACTCAACAACAACAATGTTGATACTAAAATTCCTTTGATTTTATTCATAGTGGCCACCATGTCATTGTGCAATTAAATAATATATAAACTTTGCGATATTCGTAGGATAATCTCATAAAATCTAATTTTTCCTGTGAACTTTGGGATTTCAGTATTTGATTCCATCAAAAAGAGGATATGATTGTATCAAATAGCAAAGAGTTTTATATTTTGAAATATATAGTCGTGGTATGTCAATAGTATTGTCCGTATTAAATGAAGGAGAAGTCTTTATAGTAAAAGACCTTGATCCAAAAGTAATTAGTTTTTTAGAAAGAAATATTGACGGACTGATGATAAAAACAGAGAACTTACAAGGAATTGCAGGAATAAAGTATATTACACTGCCACAATATTACAAAATAAACATAGAAGGTAACTTAATTAAGATCTTCTTCCCAGAAAGTGAAATAAAGAAAGGGCCAATAAATATTCTATATTAAGGCCTGAACAGATCTTTTTCTTTTTTTCTCAAGAGCTCTTTAGAAGATCCAATACCTTTGATATACTTTGCACCCCTGATTATAACGGCAGGGATCCCCTCATTTGATTGACCCATTAAAAGTGATGCCGCAGAAGCAGCTTCGTCTGCTGTTGCAATTATAGAGGATTTTAACTCATATCCATATAGGTCCTTTTCCCCTGCCCGCTTCCACAGAGGCTTCATACCTGAAACCCCTATGGCAACTCCAACAGCACCACTTCTAAATGGCCTTCCTTGGGTATCTGATATAATTATAGCAATCTCTTTTTTTGATAATTTTTTTAATTCTAGCCTAATTTTTTCTGCTTCTTTATCTGGATTTGTTGGTAAAAGTCCAACCATGGATGTATTTCCACAAACATTTGAAACATCTATTCCTGCACTTGCACATATGTTTCCGTCTTTTGTTTCAACAACAATAACAGAATCCCCTATTTTCAAAACTTCTTTTGATTCGTCAAGAATAAGCTGTACAAGCCCTGGATCCTTGCCAGTTTTTTTTGAAATGTCTTTCGCCTTATTTGAAGGATTAATTTTAGTAATATCTACAATCCTGCCTTGCGACTTGGAAACAACTGTTTCACAAATAACTACAATGTCATTATCTTGAAGTTCAATTCTGTCAAATATAATTTTAGCAAGATTATCCCCTTCCTTAATCAGCGGTATTCCTAAAACTGGAATTATTCTTATTTCTGATGTCAGTTTTTCACACTCTTTGAACATTCATTCTTTTAATAATGGAACTGCCTGTATTTTTAAAATATTTGCTAAAATACCTGATAAAGTAAACTCTTGTCAAGTGAAAATTCTAACGCTCTTCAATAATTAAAAGAGCCTCGCCATAGCTAATTTCATCCGATTCTTTTATTAGCAATCTTTTAATCCGCCCATTTACATTAGCAACAACTGGGCTCTCCATTTTCATTACACTGATAAGAATCACAGTGTCCCCACACTTAACAATTTCTCCTTCTTTAACGATTATGTTTTGAATAATCCCGGGCAGAGGGGATCTTAAAATACTATCGGGCATAATATGGTATATGAATTTTAGATATAAAAAAATATTGGTTAAAAGGATATATGAATAATTAAAAAAAATAGTCTATGCAATAGTTGCTAAAATATCTCCTGCTTTTACAATATCCCCTTCTTTCACATAGATTTTCTGTAAAACTCCAGAGGCAGGAGAAACGACCTCGTTTTCCATTTTCATTGCGGATATTATGAAAAGAACAGAATCTTTTTTGACTGGTTTACCAATTTCACCAATTATTTTTATTATTGCACCAGGCAAAGGTGATTTTAATTCCATGCCCCCGTTAGTACGTAGCGGATTTGTTGGTTTAGATTTTACTATCTCTTTAGGTGCTGCTTTTTCCAATTCCCTCTGCTCGATTTTTGGCTTGGGTGTTTGATTTTTTCTTGCTTCAAAGAAGGCTAGCGCTATATCTGGAAATAATGCATAAGATATGACATCTTCTTCTTTCTTAATTTTATCTTTTACTTCATCTTTGAATTTTTGATAAGAAGGCTTTTTTAACTCTGGTGATTTTTCATATGATACTTTTTCATCCCCAATTATTAGTTTCTGGATATCTTTGCTAATAGGTGCAACGGGCCTCCCATATAAACCTCTAACATAATTTTTAACTTCATTTGGAACAAGTTTGTATCTTTGTCCAGATAGAACATTTAATGTAGCTTGTGCGCCGACAATTTGGCTCAAGGGAGTCACTAACGGTGGGTATCCCAATTCTGCTCTGACTTTTGGAACTTCTAGTAGTATCTCATCAAGTCTATTTTCCGCATTCTGCTCCTTAAGCTGAGAAACCAAGTTTGACATCATGCCACCTGGTATCTGGAAATGAAGGATTTGGGTATTAACGGAAAGTGAAGCTTCGCTTAGAAGACCTTTATATTTATCCTTTAATTTTTTGAAGTAATTTGCAATTTTGTAAATCCTTTCTATATCAAGATTGACTTTATAATCAGTGTTTTCAAGCATTGCATACATTGTTTCTATACTTGGTTGGCTAGTTCCAAACGAGAACGGACCTATTGCAGTGTCTATTATGTCAACACCCGCCTCAATTGCTTTGAAATAGCTAGTTGGGGCCATTCCACTTGTACAGTGTGAATGCAAACAGACAGGAAGATCAAAATTTTCTTTGAGTGATTTAACAAGATTGTAGGAATCCATTGGATTAATTAGGCCAGCCATGTCTTTGATACATATAGAATCAATTTCAAGTGCCGCCATCTCTTCGGCCACTTTAATATAATACTCAATTGTATGCACGGGGCTTATAGTATAACTTAGGGCTCCTTGGGCATGCCCCCCAACTTTTTTGATAGCCTCTATTGGTACTTCCATGTTTCTTACATCATTTAAGGCGTCGAAAATTCTAAATATATCAATGCCTCTGTCAAATGATGCTTCAACAAATTTATGCACAATGTCATCCGGATAGTGCTTATACCCAACTAGATTCTGGCCTCTCAAAAGCATCTGAAATGGTGTCTTAGGGGCTTCATTCTTCAACTTTGTTATCCGATCCCATGGGTCTTCATTTAAAAATCTTATAGCGGAGTCAAATGTAGCTCCCCCCCACATTTCAAATGAATGAAATCCTACCTTATCCATTTCCCCAACTATATCTAGCATATCATCAGTTCCAAGCCTTGTAGCTATAAGGGACTGATGTGCATCACGTAGTGTTGTATCTGTTATCTTGACTTTTGACATGGTAATCCCCAACTTAAAACATAAGTAAAATATTAATTTATCTAAATTAGGAGCCTATGAATCAATTATAATCCCTGCGTTTCATTAAAAATAATTCTCATAGTTATGAGCTCCATAATATCTATATTAATTTATTTGAAACAATTTAAAAATATTACTGTTAACCTTTAAAAATTGTTTTATTGCTGTCTTAACGGAGAACACAATTAAATAAATTATTTTTGTAAATGCTAAAAAGTATCTAATAGGCGTAATTTTTTAAATCAATATTTTCTATTTTTTTTTATGTTCTCTACCTTCGATTTAAAAGAAATTTCTAAAGAGTTATCCTCCATTGAAAAAATGCGAGTAGATAAAATATACCAGCTTGGCAATGAAATAAGGATAAAATTTTTTGGCCGTGGTAGGGAAGATCTTGTTATCAAACCACCTCTTGCAGTTTTTATTACCTCTTATCCAAAGCCTGCACCAAAGAATCCAACTTGGTTTGCAATGCTTCTAAGAAAACATCTAAAGGCTATGTGGCTCTTTAAAATAGAACAGTATGATTTTGATAGAATTTTAATGCTGTCATTTGGATTTTATGAAGATAACAATCCAGTAGTAAAGTTTGTTTTAATCGTTGAGATGTTTAGAGACGGAAATATTATCTTAGTAAATGAAGATAATATGATAGTAGGCATTTTATCAAGAGAATATATGAAAGAAAGAACTCTTGCTCCAAAGTCCATTTATGGCTTTCCTGAAAAGAAAAAAGGATTTGATATTACTATTGATGAAATAATAGAACTATCGAGAGAAAAAGAAATAGTAAAGGAACTTGCAACTCAGCTTAACATAGGAGGGCTTTATGCTGAAGAAGTATGCTTATTAGCAGGAGTGGATAAATCAAGTAAAAACATATCTCAAAGTGATGCTGCAAAAATCAAAAAAGCATTGCATCAACTGGAAACTCAACATAAAGATCCGATGATAGTAAGGAAGAACGGGGAGCTGATAGACATCCCCCCCTATAATTTAATTTCTTATAGTAGTCATGAGTATACAAAAGAGAGGTATGAAACTTTTTCAAAAGCTCTTGACGAGGTATATGGGAAAGGAGAGTCTGAAGAAATCTTAAAGGAAGAGCTATCTGCACATCAAAAGAAAATAGAAAAATATGAGAGAATGCTGAAATCTCAAAGGGACCTTTATGATTCCTACATTGGAGAACAGGAGCTTTACAAAAAAATGGGCGATTTAGCTTATGAAAAATATTCGATAATTGATGAATCAATAAAAGTCATAGAACAAGCAAAGAAGAAGTACTCCCTTGAGGAAATAAAACAAAAATTATCAAACAACAAGTTGATTTCGGATATTGATTTTAAAACAGGGATTATTACATTTAACTTCGATATAAAACTTCCAATAGAGCTTAAAAAGGATATCAATGAAAATGCCAACTTATTTTATGAAAAATCAAAAAAAATGAAGCGGAAAATTGATGGTGCAAAGATAGCAATGGATAATACTGAATCCAAGTTACTTAAGCTAAAAGAAGAGGAAGAAGAGTTGGAAATTGAAACTCCAAAGGCTATTGAAAAGAAAGTTAAAGAGTGGTATGAAAGATTTAGATGGTTTACATCGAGTGAAGGGCATCTAGTTTTTGGAGGAAGAGATTCCTCATCTAACGAGGTCATTGTAAAAAAGTACATGGAAGATAATGACATTTATTTTCATGCAGACGCATATGGCGCTCCACATGTAATAATTAAAGATGGTAACAAAGCATCCGATATCACTTTAAACGAAGCGGCGATATTTGCCGTTTCTTTTTCATCTCTTTGGAAGGATGGATATGGTGGGGGAGACGCTTATTGGGTAACACCTGATCAAGTTACAAAAGAAGCCCCTTCAGGAGAGTTCTTAAAAAAAGGATCATTTGCAATAAAAGGAAAAAGGAACTACCTAAAATCTATTCCAATAAAACTAAGTATAGGAATAACTACTGATGGTAAAATTATGTGCGGGCCGGATGCGCCGATTCAAAAGCATACAGTTAAAAGCATCAAAATAATGCCAGGAAAACATAAAAAAGAGTCTTTTGCTAAGAGGATAGCTGTGATTCTAGAAACAGATGACATTGATGGCATCGTTCAAGCGTTACCGCCAGGTGGTTGTGAGATAAGAGGCGAATAGTGTGGACAGTTATTTTTACATCTTTTTAATATCGATGATTCCTTGGATTGAACTCAGAGGTAGCATCCCTGCAGGAGTGTTGATGAATCTTGACTTCACAAAGGTATTTTTGATAAGCCTTCTTGGCGGAATAATTATAATCCCTTTCGTCTTCACCCTTTTAGACCATATATTCCCAATCATAAGAAAAATTAATGTTATAGACAAGCTTTACCTTTACTGGGAATCCGTTGTCCAGAAAAGATACAAAAAATACACTGATTGGGAGTTGGTGGGACTCTTGATTTTTGTTGCAGTACCTCTTCCTGGAACTGGAGCATACACAGGAACATTCTTATCTTATCTATTTGGCCTTAACCGTAAATGGTCTTTTGTTGCAATCTCATTAGGCGTGCTTATCGCGGGGATAATTGTAAGTATTATATCCCTTGGAATTGATACTATTGTCTAATTTAATTATATAGTTCCTTGGAAAATCGTTGTAATGCCCGACATTCAATATAACATGTGACTTTTTATTCTCAAACAAATATTGAAATTATGGACCTTATATTATCAATACATCCTTTGTGAAAGGTGTAATAATCTCTGATTTACCTTTTTTAACAATCAAGGTATCCTCTATTCTTACCCCACCAAAGTTAGGAATATATATCCCAGGTTCAATAGTTAATACCATGTTCTTTTCAATAATGTAGTCACTTGAAGGCCCAAGTCCAATCACATCATGAGTTTCAAGACCAATGCCATGGCCAAGTGAATGTATGAATCTCCCTTTAAATTCAGTGTTATCTATGTATCTTAAAACAGCGTTATGAACATCCTTTGCAACAACTCCTGACTTTAACTCATCAATCCCCAGCAATTGTGCTTCAAGCACTGTTTGATAAATTTTTATTTGCCTGTTGTCTGCCTTTTTATAGAAAAAAGTTCTTGTCATATCAGAACAGTACCTATTGTACTTACCTGCAAAGTCAAGCAAAATAAAATCATTAGTTTTCAACTTAGAATTTGAACTTTCATAATGTGGCAAAGATGAATTGGCACCAAATGCAACAATAGGATCATAAGATAAAGCTTCAGCACCATTTTTTTTTAATTGAAACTCAATCATGAAAGAAAGCTCTTTCTCTGTTATTCCATCTCTTAGCATATCAGGAACTTGGCTAAAAGTTTTAGATGTGATATCACATGCTCTTTTTATGTTTTCAATTTCCTTTTTGTCCTTAATTGCCCTTGTCAAATTAATTTCTTTTGTTATATCAATGAGATTACCTTTGTAGATCTCCTTTAGTTTTTCAGCTTCCAAATAAGTAACAGATGAAAACGAGAGCCCTAAATTTTGGCCTTTTAAGTGATCTTCAAGAAGCTTTATTTTCTGTTCCCTAGAATTAAATACATAAATTTCAAAATCACCGTTAGATTTTTCAGCCGCCTCTTTTTCCATAGCTGAAGTAAAAAGCTTTGATGAACAATCAGGATATAGTATTAAAAATGAGCCATCAAAAAGTCCTCCTGATGCATTGGAAAAATAAAAGAAGTTGATATCGGGAAAGGTTGATCTCGAAATAAATACACAATCAATACTTTTCTTTTCTCTGCCTATATGCTCAAAAAGCCTTTCGATTCTGTTATTCATTATAATCCCTAACAGTAAATTATATAATTGAGATGTCAGACATCTATAAAAGAGTGATGTCTTGGTGGGATTATGGACGATAGAGCACTAAAAAAAGACTTCAAAAAAAAAGCTAGCCAGAATTATCAAAAGTATTATGCAGTTGATACATTAAATTCACTTGGATTTACTAGAAAAGTGTGTAAGAAGTGTGGAACGTATTTTTGGTCTGTGAAGGATAGGGATATCTGTGGCGACCCTGAATGTGAAGGAGGATATTCATTTGTTGGAAATTCTCCTGCAAAGAGAAAACTTGATTTTATACAGGTTTGGAAAGAGATGTCCTCTCTATTCGAAAAAAAGGGATATTCTATCATAAAGAGGTACCCAGTTGTTGCCAGATGGAGAGATGATACTGATTTTGTTCAGGCCTCTATTTATGACTTCCAACCACACGTCGTAAAAGGTGTCCAAGAACCCCCGGCAAATCCACTGCTTGTACCACAATTTTGTGTTAGATTTAATGACATTGATAATGTAGGTGTTACGTTAAGGCATTATACAGGATTTGTCATGATTGGGCAACATGCATTTTACCCGCCAAACGAATTTTCTCAGGATAAATTCCTATCTGATCTTTATGATTGGTTAAATATAGGATTGGGCATACCCCCTGAAGAGATTATATTCCACGAAGATGCATGGGCTGGTGGAGGAAACTTTGGGCCATGTATGGAATTTTTCTCTAGAGGCCTAGAGCTTGGAAATCAGGTATACATTGAATATGAAATTACCCCTTCGGGAGGAAAGGATCTTGACCTCAAAATATTGGATATGGGGGCCGGCCAGGAAAGATTTTCTTGGTTTTCTCTAGCAAATCCAATAGGATATGAGACAGTTTTTCCCACAGTCTGTGATCACCTTTACAGAAGGACTGGAATAACCCCTGATAAATCATTCTTAAAGGAGTTTATACCCTATTCTGGAATGTTAAATATGGATGAGGTAGAGGATATCGAAAAAGTTTGGGATGCAATTGCGAAGAAATTATCAACTAATAAAGAGCACCTAAAAAAGCAGGTGCTGCCTCTTCAGGCCATATATTCAATAGGAGATCATTCTAGGTCGTTATTATTTGCCCTCTCAGATGGGGCATTACCCTCTAATGTAGGGGGAGGTCATAATCTAAGAGTAATTTTAAGAAGATCTCTTTCATTTATAGAAAAATTTTCCTGGGATATCGAGCTTCAAAAAGTGATTGAAGAACATGCAAAATATCTTATGCCACAATACCCTGAACTTAAGGAAGATATTGATAATATATGCCAGATTATTTCCTATGAAATGGATAAGTTTGAGAGTACGAAGGAAAAATCAAGAAGAATTGTCGAAAGATTGAACATGAAAGGAGAAGAGCTATCTGAGGATAAGCTTATTGAATTATATGATTCACATGGAATTACCCCTGAAGTCATGGGACTAAAATCCCCAAAGGATTTTTACAAGCGAGTAACTGAAAGACATGAGAAGAAGGGATCAGGGGATAAGGACAAAGAAATTCATTATGACTTGCCTGACACAGAAAGACTTTATTATGACGGCATTACAAAATTCTCTGCTAAAGTTCTTGATATTTCGGGCAATATAGCAATACTTGATAAGACAGCATTCTACCCAGAAAGTGGTGGCCAAGAAGGTGACAGAGGAAAACTAAATGATTGTCCTGTCTCATATACAAAAGTTTCTGGAAATGTTATCTTACATATAATGGAAAAAATCGACTTTAAGAAAGGTGACATTGTAAACGGTATTGTGGATGAGGAAAGAAGGTTGAATTTAACAAGACATCACACTGCAACTCACATTATTAATGGTGTTTGTAGACAGATCTTAGGAAATCATATATGGCAAGCGGGAGCTGAAAAGACTGAAGAAAAGGCAAGACTCGATATTACACATTACAAATTAATAGATAATAAAGATTTGTTCAAAATTGAAAAAATTTCAAACGAAATAGTTTTAAAAAATCTCCCTGTAGAAAAAGGATTTTTTTCACGAGCTGAAGCGGAAAAAAGATATGGATTTAGATTATATCAAGGCGGCGCAGTTCCAGGAAAAAAATTAAGGGTAGTTAATGTCAAAGGATTAGATGTTGAGGCATGTGGTGGGACTCACGCTGATTTTACCGGACAAGTGGGGCCAATAAAGATACTAAAGCAGAGTAAAATTCAAGATGGGGTTGTAAGGCTTGAGTTTTGTGCAGGATTAAAAGCACTTGACGCTATCCAGGAAGATTCAGTTTTATTGAGAGATCTATGTGATGTGTTTAAAGTTGAAAATGATAAATTATTAGACACTGGGAAAAGATTCTTCAATGAGTGGAAGAGCAGAGGAAAAGAAATTGAAAGATTAAAGGCAGAAATATCGTGCCTTAAAAAAGAAGGGCTTGAATGTAATTTCATTGAATCAGATGGAGTACTATTCATGGAAGAGAAAGTTGATACAACTCCTGATGAAATGAGAAAGATTGCAAGAGAGCTTTCAGGGGACAACAAAGTAATTGTATTAACAAATAGTGAAGGGAATATTGTCGTATCTTGCGGAAAGATGGCAATTGAAAGTGGGCATAAAGCTTGTGAACTTATTAAGAAGTACGGCAAAGGTGGGGGAAAGGATGATTTTGCCCAAGGTGTGAAAGGATAAGTTTTTAACACAGTTTTTTATTTATTATTTAATGAATAGGAAAGCCGTATCACCTGTTGTAGCCACAATATTACTTATAGCTGTTGCTGTAGCCTCCGTTAGCTCTTACTATGTGTGGGTAAGAAGTTTTCAAACCCAGATTCAAAAGGAAGTTGAACAAAAGGCAGGTGCTTCATCAATGACAAAAATGGAGGTCGTTAGTATAAATCACGATGGAACAAATTATTATGTTACCTTAAAAAATCTCTCCTCCTCAGGAAATATAACTTTCCATGGGACTCAAGATTTCATTTTAGATGGAAACAACAATTGGGGATCTATAACACCCACTCCAAATGGTTCCTCAATCCCTAGAGGCTCGACTAAAACATTCGTATTAAGACACAATTCTATAAGGCCAGCTTCAGGCAATTCGCATAGCTTTGTTTTCATAGGACATGCATTGAAAGATCAGGTAGTTGCAACAATATACTACACTGACCTTTAAGTCATCTCATATCAATTAAAAAAATGAAATATGATAAAAACTGACTTAGTATCTAAATATTTTAAAATATTAAAAAATTAAATATTTTTCCAAATGTCTTCAATTTTAACTCTGTGTTGATCCATTGAGTCTCGCTCTCTAATTGTAACGGTGTTGTCTTCTAAGGTCTGGAAGTCAATAGTTACACCAAAAGGAGTGCCTATTTCATCTTGTCTCCTATATCTTCTTCCAATCGACCCAGAATCATCATAGAATACATCATAACATTCTGATAAGCTATCATAGACATTCTTTGCAACTTTCTCTAAATCGCCTTTCTTTTGAAGAGGAAATATTCCTGCTCTAAAGGGTGCAACTACCTTTGGTAATGAAATTACCTTTCTATCGCCTTCGTCTTTGTAGAACACATCAAGTAAAGTCCAGAAATTTCTATCTACGCCAAATGAGAGCTCAAGTACATGAGGTATAAATTTCTTTCCCTCAATATTTACATCAAGTTTTTCCCCGCTTGCATTCTGATGGCCGCCAAGGTCATGATCAGTTCTATAGTGAAGGCCTCCCATCTCTTTATAACCACCAAGAGATTCAGTATATACTTCAACATCCCAGTGGATCTTGTTGTAAAATGCCCTTTCATCGGCGGATAACTCTCTGAATCTAAAAAGTTCTCTTGGGAATTTCATTTTATCAAGATAAAATTCTTGTATTTTTGCCAAATGATAAATGTAGAATTTTGGTATACCATAATTCTTATTTAGATCTGATGCTGTAATGTCGTCAACTTCCCCCGTGCTTCTGTTTTGAAGTGGAAACATCCTTAGTTTAACATCTTTAATTGAATCAAAGTTTGGGTGATCTTCGATTGTATCCGGGTCAAAAAATATTTGGAGCTCTGCCTGATTAAATTCTCTCAATCTGTAAAATCCCTGCCGCGGAGATATCTCATTTCTATAGGCCCTACCAACGATTGCAAGCCCCATTGGAAGCTTTCCTCTTAGAGTATTAAAGCTTCTTTTGAAAGTTAAAAAAGCACCTTGTGCTGTTTCAGGCCTAAGGTACGCTACTTCAGACTCCCCTGTCGAGCCAACTGATATTTCAAACATCATGTTAAACATCTTGACATCAAGAAGCTGGCCACCACATTTTGGGCACGGAATGCTATTTTCTTTTAGTAATTTTGACATCTCATCAGTAGCCATTCCCTCCGCACTTCTTTCAAGGAATTCTTCTATCAAATGATCCGCCCTAAATCTAGAATGGCATTTACCGCATTCAGTTAAAGGATCATTGAAGTTTTCAATGTGACCGGAGCCTACAAAAACATTTTTTGGCATTATATTAGTTGCATCAATTTCAAAAAAGTTGGAATTTAGTCTAAGATAATGCTTTCTCCATGCGTCTTCCCATTTTCTCCTCATAAGAGTGCCAAGATGTCCATAATCATAAAAACCAGAAAAACCACCATAAATTTCAGAAGATGGAAAAATAAATCCCCGTCTTAAAGCAACATCCATTATCTCATCAGATTTCATTTAACTACCTCTTCTTTAGCAAAGAACAGCAAAGATTGCTTATAAATTTTATGCAACCATGCAGCTACTATGGTGAATAAATTAATGAAAGTAAAAAAAAAGTAAACTAATTTTTATGTTTAGTATTTGTAAAAAACGAAATACAGATTACAAAGTTTTCTTTAGTTCTTCGATTCTTTCTTCAACGCCTTGTCTTTCTTTTTCAAGCCATATCTTGTAATCTTCAAGCATCTGTATCCTTTCTTCTTTTGTAAAGAAGCGTCTTCTTCTATGAATTCCATGTCCATATTCGCCGTGAAAATTTCTTGCTCTGTCCATTCGTCTAAAATTCATTCTTTCATAATTCCACATTCACTATCACCTCCCTATTAATCACTTAATATCGTATATCCGATATCT
>JAAZKM010000175.1 GCA_012799835.1 Candidatus Methanofastidiosia archaeon | reverse complement strand
TACATATAACTACTTCGGTGGTTGGAGGTATCGGATTTTCAAAATGTATAACAATAATATGGTCTTCTTTTTTATACTCATAGCTTGTTTCATAATTTTCAACATATAGAGACAATATTTCCAGATTTTTGGCATTCAACTCAATTTTTGATAGTGGAGAATTAAGTGATTTGACCTTAAGTTTAGATGATACATTAGTGTATTTGTCATAAATATCAAAAACTAAATCCATATGCATTACTTTTACAGGCAGATCTTTGAAATCCTCAGGATAATACTTGAATATTTTTTTCATAAACACACCATAAATTGAGCATTAATTGATAATTTAATCATTTTATGATTTTTTTAAATTTTTCTTTTTTGATTTTCCAGTTTCTATTATAAGGGACTTTAATCCCCCCTTCTGTATGACAAAGTTAACCCAGTTTGTATAATGATCTGAACCTTTGATTTTTCTAACTCGTATTTGTTTGAGCAATAAATCCTGATCCATATAATTTGGATCATATCTTAAGTCAATGATGCCGTCTACAATATAATCAAATACGTCGGCAAATCCTTCAAAAGCTTTAAGTCCAAAGTGAAGAGTTGAAACAAATAATACATTTCGCTCTTTTGCCCCCCTAGCTCTCCAATTTTTTACAGATTCTACAACTTGAGAAGGATCCGATAGTGTCATGAATTCAGTAAGAGAGTCTATTACTACTAAACCTTTTTCATTCATATTAAGTCCATCCATCAGACTTACTAATTTGTCAGTAAAATTGGGCAAATCATCTGGCTCCCTTAATACAGTAATGCACTTTTCATCATAATCTACTTTCATCCTAAAGGAATAACAATCTAAAAACTTTAATTGTCCTTTTTCACAAAATGGGCTTAAGTCCCAACCGAGACTCTCAATATCCGAAAAAACAGAAGACGGAGAATTGTCAAGCGCTACATATATCACAGGTTCTCCTTTTATAAGAAATCTATAGCACAATTCCCCTACTATGGCAGATTTGCCTGTTCCACCTTCTCCCAGTAAAACAATGAACGAATCTCTAGGAATTCCAGTGATAATTAATTCATCTAAAAGCCTTATGTCTGTTTTAATATTTTGCCGTTTTTTGAAACCCTTCATAAGAATTAATAAGTCCTAAACTATAAAAAAGTAATTATTTTTGAATTTATTTCACTACTATTTATGGAACTATTAAAAATTATTAAATGATTATTGGCACTTTGTATCTTCTCCCAAGTGATATCCTTCAAATTCTGTTAATACTTCAAATCCAGTATACCCCCTACAATACATTTTATCGAGTGCATAGTGAAGCTTAAACGAAGCATAGTCTCCTGTGCAATGGAATCCAAATAAAGTAATGCCATATTTTTTTAAATAGTCTATTGTTTTAGAAAGTCTAGTTTCATCAGCAGAAACTAGGTGAGTGCCCCCAAGCACTAAGAAAACATCATCTCCTATTAAGTCCTTTGAATGCTCAATTGTATTTAGTAGCCCGGAATGATTGCACCCAAGGATTATAATTCCCCCAATATTAGTTTTGATAATTAAAGCCTGATCATCTATTATTTCATCATGAATATATTCGGATTTGATTTTTTTCTGGAATAAGTCAGATACCTTTTCAAATTTAAAAGTACGTTCAATCTCCCCTGTAGTGAATATATTCTTTGATAGTTCAATACTGTCTTTTGTAAGAGTAATGTTATTTAGATCTTTTTCCTTAAATGGCGCACCAATATACTTTGGCCCTAAAGATGTTTTTTTATATTTTTTTTCAAAGATAGAAGGGTGGGCAAATATTTTTGCATTGCAGTGTTTTGTTAACTCAATTAGGCCTCCAGTGTGATCATAGTGTCCGTGACTTAAGAAAATCTTAGATATATCTTCTTTTTTTTCTCCCAATACTTCAAGATTATGATTGAGTGCTTCAAAACTTCTTCCTGTGTCAAATAAAATTTTTTCCTTATTTTCAATTAAAAAACTAATTCCATGCTCCCCCCAAAAATTTGAGGAGAGCTTGACATTGTTATCTACAACACATTTTATTTTAGCAGGCATTACAATCCTTCCAAAATTTTATATGTACCTCCCAGGTCAATTTCATAATTTTCAATTTTGCCATCATCACATAATTTTGATATCTGTGGATCAATTGGTATTGTGCCTATTATAGGAACTCCCATCTTGTTTTCTTTGCTATCGCCAAAGAGTCTAATTTTGCTACCACAGTCAGGGCATGTCGCATATGACATATTTTCTATAGCCCCCAGTACTTTGACATTCAACTCTTCTGCCATCGCTATTGCCTTTTTTACAATGGTAGAAGCAAGAGTTTGTGGTGAAGTAACTACCAAAAATCCATCTAATTTGATATTTTGCATTAGGGTAAGTTGGACATCACTTGTTCCAGGAGGAAGATCGAATAGTAAGTAGTCTAGTTCTTCCCATACGATATCTGCAAGAAATTGTGATACTGCACCACTAATCAGAGGACCTCTCCAGATGACAGCATCTTCATTATTTGACAAAAGTAAACCCATAGACATTACTTTAATCCCACTTTCAGTTACCACAGGCATTATGCCAGAGCTTCCGGCAATTGGTTTATCTTTTATCCCAAACATCATAGGTATACTAGGACCAGTAATATCCAGATCCAGTATTCCTACAGTTTTTCCTTGTTTTGCAAGATATGAGGCAATAAGAGATGTAACAACGGATTTTCCAACTCCCCCTTTACCACTTCCGATAGCAATCTTTTTCCCTATTTTTGACATTCTTTCGTTAATGTTCATCTTTTGAGCCTTCATCTGCTCTTGAAGATTCGATACCATTCATATCACCAAACTATTGTACTTAGTACTATTTAAAACTTTTTAGATGGTCCTAATATAAATAATATGCGTATTAAACCATGTCATATCATATACAAAAGTTTATAAAGAATTTAATGCCTTACTTATATAGTATGAATAAATCAATAACGAGTATTTTGATTTTATTAGTGTTATTTTCTAATTTCGGGGCATTTATTGTTGCCCCAGAAGAAGATACAAAAAATCTAATCCCTGAAGTTTCATTAGATTATGCCACTGAAGCAACGCCGAATCAAGAGCTTAAAGTTACTGTTAAGGTTAAAAATACTGTAAACGATGTAATGTGGGATACACTCGCGTATATTGATGAAGATTCTATGACAAAAGAGGCAAAAGCTGCTTTTCAAGTAATAGAAGGAAAGAAGTTATTCCCAGTCAGGATGGATCCTGAACAAGAGTCTAGTGTTATTTTAGTGGTGAAAGTTACTACAAAGGCATTAAGCGGCGAATACTTACTTCCTGTAGTCGTAGCTACTGGAATAGGTGGATGTAGGGAGGGTTGTGAACCCTCATTATTGACTGTATTTTCCACAATAAAAATTAAAAGAAATGATCCATTAATTACTCTTGAGTTTGATAGATATCAAATAGATATAGAACAGGGAGTTTGTGAAGTAGAGTTAGTAGTTCCGTATTTGCCAAACATCCCATTTAGGATTAGTAATATCAATAATACTGAATCTGCTTATAATCTTAAAATGACTGTAGTCCAAGATACCCCAATGGTTAAAGGGATTATTGACCCTCCGGTTAATCAAAGTGTTTTACCGCCTGGAGGGCAAATTACAGGTTCACTTTATATTCAAGCTTCTTATGAAGCCCCCATAGGAACTCAAGTGATTAGGGTTAGACTTGTTTACTCTGATAAATATGGTGCAGATTATGACATGTTCAGAGAAATCAGCGCTACAGTAAAGAATGTTGGTAAGAATTTTTATGATCAGGGAAGATTATATTATGATGCTTGTGATTATGAAAATGCAAAAATATCTTTACTTCAAGCAAGAGAAATATACCAAGAAAATAATAACATATTAGTTGTACAAGAGATTGATAAATTAATTAAAAGAATGGAAGCTAATGATAAATTCATGCAGGGCCAAAACAAATTCTTTTCAGGAGATCTAAAAAATGCAGTTTCATTTTACTCTGAGGCAAAAGCGCTTTACACTGAAATTAATGACTGTCAATCAGTTCAATTATGTGAAGATGCTATGAATGCAGCCAATAGGCCGCTTGGAGGAATTCTTGGGGGAGTTTCGGGATCTGGAGGAGAAAGTTTAACTACATTTTCTATTCATACAATAATTGAGATATTACTTGCAATTATAGTGGCAATACTTTTAATTATATTAATCAGAGGAAAAGGTGGAAGTGGCGGCGGTAGAACTTTCAATATTAAAGGAAAGATATCCAAACCCTCTAATCAACAAAACGTTAGGCCCTCACAACAACCAATTTCAAGACCATATATAGAACCTATTCGGCCAATTAAAAAATAGATATTTTTTAATATTTTACTTTGTTAAAAATATAATCCTAAACTACTTCAATATTTACATAAAATATATAAATAGTTTTGAGAATGAATTTTTTATAATAAAGTGATTATAATGATACTTAAGATAGGATTACCGAAGGGTAGTCTTCAAGAATCTACCCTTAATATGTTTAAAAAAGCTGGATATTCAATTAATGTTTCCTCTAGATCTTATAAACCTTCTATAGATGATCCAAATATTGAATGTTTATTAATTAGGGCACAAGAAATACCTAGATATGTTGAAAAAGGAATAATTGACATTGGTCTGACTGGTTTAGATTGGACGATAGAAAATAATGCTGATGTTATTACAGTTGGTAAGTTAATCTACGCAAAACAAGGATTAAAACCTGTAAGGTGGGTTTTGGCCGTATCTGAATCCTCAAAAATTAAGACTATAGATGATTTAAATGGAAAAAGAATTGCAACTGAAGTTGTTAATATTACAAAAAAATACTTAGCAGATAAAGGATTAGACGCTTCTGTAGAGTTTTCTTGGGGAGCTACTGAAGCCAAAGTACCCGAACTTGTTGATGCAATTGTAGATCTTACTGAGACGGGATCATCGCTTAAAGCAAATAATCTCCGAGTTCTTGACACCATTTTAGAGTCTACAACTGTACTTATAAGTAACAAAGAATCCTGGAAAAGCAGTTGGAAAAGGAAAAAAACTGAAGATCTTTTTTTATTACTCAAAGGTGCATTAGCAGCAGAAACAATGGTCGGCGTAAAAATGAATGTACAAAAGATAAATTTAGAAGAAGTGGTATCTGTATTACCGGCTTTAAGAAAACCTACAATCTCTAATTTAAGTTCTGATGGGTGGGTAGCAGTTGAAACAATTGTAGATGAAAAAATAATCAGAGGTTTAATTCCAAAATTAAAAAATGCTGGTGCAGAAGGAATAATTGAATATTCATTAAACAAAGTAATATATTAAAAAGCATCTATTTTTTTATTATAATCCACATACCCCTCTAAAATGATTATATCAAATGATTGATTAATTTGAGGCATAATTATTAATTTATTGGATATTTATTATTAATTTTTATTATAGAAATATTTAAATAATATTAGGTACACTAGTATATAGGGGGATGACATTAAGAAATATTTTTTACCAATTCTAATGATATTTATTCTAGCTTTTTCACTTGGATGTGTGAATCAAAAAATAAGCTCAAACAATAGGGTCATTGTTTATGCATCTATACCCCCACAAAAAGAAATGATTGAAGCAATTGGAGGGGAAAAAGTTAATGTTATAATTCTAGTTTCACAAGGGAGTGATCCTCATAATGCTGAATTAAAACCAAACCAACTGATAGAACTATCTAAAGCAGATGTTTATTTTATGATTGGCTCAGGCATTGAGTTTGAAATAAGATATATGGATAAAATTAAGGATTTAAATAAAAAAATGCTCATTGTAGATAGTTCTAAAGGAATTGAATTAATAGAAGTTAAATCAAAGAAGTATTCAAATGAAAATGAAGCTGAAATAAAGGGAGAAAAAGACCCCCATATCTGGACTTCATTAAAAAACGGGAAAACAATGATTCAAAATATATATGAAGGTCTAGTGTTAGTAGATCCAGAAAATAAAGAATATTATCTGAAAAATAGGGATGTTTATTTAAATAGATTGGAAGAGACGGATAATTTTATTAAAGGGGAACTTAGGACATTAGAAAATAGGTCTTTCATTATATTTCACCCTTCATGGGGATATTTTGCAAATGATTACAATCTAACACAAATCGCTATTGAAATCGAAGGAAAAGAGCCAACTTTGCAATCACTTGTAAGTATAATAGAAGATGCTAAAAGAAACGACCTCAAAACAATATTTATCTCACCTGGATTTAGTAGTAAAGCGGCCGAAATAATTTCAAAAGAGATTGACGGAAAGATAGAGGTAATAGATCCCCTAGCTGAAAATTATATTGAAAATCTTAAAATAACTGCTATCAAAATAAAGAAGAAGTAATAACATGAAAAATGAGATTATAACCATAGAAAATTTATCTTTTGATTATGGAGATCACAGGGTGTTAGAGAACATTAACCTTAAAATTCATGATGATGATTTTGTTGGTATAATTGGCCCAAATGGTAGTGGGAAATCAACTTTATTGAAAATAATACTTGGTTTACTCACTCCTACAGAGGGCAGAGTACTTCTTTTCAATAAAACTCCCAAAGAGGGAAGAAGATATGTAGGATATGTACCGCAGTATGCCCACATAGATAGAAACTTCCCAATAAGTGTTGAACAAGTAGTTCTCAGTGGAAGAATTGGCCATACTGATTTTTTGAGAAGATATTCTAAAATAGATAGGGATATTGCAGAAAATGTTATGAAAATAATGGGAATTTTAGATCTTAAGAATACACAAATTGGTAAATTGTCGGGAGGGCAATTTCAAAGGACTTTAATTGCCAGAGCTCTTTCAACAGAGCCAAAATTATTATTGCTTGATGAACCAACAGCTAACATAGACCCCCAAGCAGAAACTAACTTTTACGATTTCCTTCAAAAACTTTCAGAAAAAATGGCAATTATTTTAGTTACTCATGACACGGGAGCAATATCTTCTCATGTTAAGACAATATGCTGCATTAACAAAACACTATATTATCACGGAGAAAAAAGTATTTCCCCAGATTTATTTGAAAAATTATATGGGTGCCCAGTAGAGTTAATAGGGCATGGAATACCTCATAGAGTCTTAAAGGAGCATGAAGATTAATGATTTTTCAATATGCTTTTTTTCAAAATGCAGTTATAGCAGGTATATTAGCTGCAATTGCTTGTGGGATAATTGGTTCATATGTTGTAGTTAAGAGATTAGTCTTTATATCTGGTGGAATTTCTCATG
>JAAZKM010000174.1 GCA_012799835.1 Candidatus Methanofastidiosia archaeon | reverse complement strand
TGGGAAGAAGATAGTGGCAGTATGCAATCTTGAACCAGCAACAATTCGAGGCGTAACAAGTGAAGCCATGCTTTTAGCAGCTGATGACGGAAAGCTAGTCTCACTATTAGAGGCAGATAAGGAAATGAAAACAGGTTCAAAGATAAAATAATTTTATTTCTTTTTTATTATAAATATATTTTCTCTTCTTTTTTCCACTAACTTTTTAAGACAATACGCTTCTTTCTAAATATGGCAGACCCAATTGGTGAAAAAATAGTAATTACTGTATTATCAGCCGATAGACCTGGTATTGTAGCAGGTGTTACAAGGGTATTGGCTGATCTAAATGTCAATATATTAGAGCTAAGCCAGACCGTTCTTGATGGCGTATTCTCAATGATAGCTATAGCTGATATATCCACATCAGGCTATGATTTCAAGAAGATAAAGCATGATCTTGAAGCTGAAGGTGTGAAGCTTAACATAAATCTTCTCATCCAGAGGAAGGAGATATTTGACAGGATGCATAGGATTTGAAGTCTATGGTAAATTCTGAGGAGATTCTTGAGACCATTAAAATGGTAAAAGTTGAGCAACTTGATATAAGGACAGTTACTTTGGGCATTAATTTGCTTAGCTGTGCAAAAAACGATGTGGGGCACACCTGTGAGCGGATTACTGACAAAATATTTGATAAAGCTGGCGATTTTGTTGAGATTGTAAACGGGGTGCAAGAGGACTTTGGCATCCCAATAGTGAACAAAAGGATAGCTGTGACCCCTATATCCCTCATAATAAATGCGCTTGGCATGCCTTCAAAAAAGGCCGCTGTAAAGATTGCTACGACCCTTGATGAGGCGGCTGAAGACCTTTCTATCGATTTTATTGGGGGTTACACCGCTTTAGTGCACAGGGCAGCCTCTTTGGGCGATAACATGCTGATAGAGTCAATTCCAGAGGCAATGGAAGCAACTGATAGGCTCTGTTCCTCTGTAGTTGTCGCATCGACTAGGGACGGCATCAACATGGATGAAATACTGAGGATGGGAAGAATTATCAAGAAGACCTCTGAAGTATCAGACACAGGGTGCGCAAGGCTTGTTGTCCTTGCCAATGCACCGGAGGATATACCTTTCATGCCTGGAGCTTATCATGGGATTGGAAATTCTGACGCATCTATTAATGTTGGTATAAGTGGACCCGGCGTAGTCAGGGCGGCTGTAGAAAAGACAAATGGCAACTTTACAGAACTTTGTGACACAATCAAGCGTGTTTCATTTAAAATAGTTAGGGCCGGTGAATTAATCGGAGAGGAAGTTGCAAAAAGAATGAAGGTAGATTTTGGCTCCATTGATCTATCCCTTGCACCAACGCCGGTAGTTGGGGATAGCGTTGCAAAGATAATTGAGGATATGGGCATTGAACACTGTGGTGGTCCTGGATCCACTTGTGCGTTGGCACTTCTAACTGACGCTGTAAAGAAAGGAGGGATAATGGCAAGCTCTAGGATAGGAGGTTACAGCGGTGCCTTCATCCCAGTTTCTGAAGATAGAGGCATGATAGAAGTTGCAAAGGCCGGGCACATCAATATCGAAAAGCTTGAAGCAATGACTTCCGTTTGCTCTGTTGGGATTGACATGGTGCCAATTCCTGGTGACACCCCTGAAGAAATTATTGCAGGCATCATCGCAGATGAGATTGCCATTGGAGTTTATAACAATAAAACAGTTGGCGTTAGGCTTATCCCAATTAAGGGAAAGAAAGAGGGCGATTACGTCCACTTCGGAGGCTTACTAGGGGAAGGTGCGGTAATGCCTGTTAAGAAGATTGACTGCTCCAAGTTTGTAAAAAGAGGCGGAAGGATACCCGCATCAGTTACAAGCTTTAGGAATTAATTTATTTCTTTTCTAATTTCAAATCTGCCCATAAATACTGAATATTTTTACTTATAATTTGATACCTAATAAATAATCTTTTAAATGAACATTAGTTTAAGTTACACATGGAAAATCTTAATTTAGATGAAATTGATGTTAAAATATTGAACGCTTTACAAAACAATTCAGAGATAAGCTTTGAAACGCTAGGCAAAGAGTTGGGTGTCTCAAAATCAACTATCCATTACCGGGTAATGAATCTAAAGGAAAGGGGTATCATCAAAAAATTTGCTGCAATTTTGGACCCTGAAAAACTAGGTATGGGCATACTTGCAGTGTCTTTGATAAGGGCCCATTACAATCCTGGATATGTCGATTATATAGGTGACAAACTCAAGAACATCCCTGGTGTCTGGGGCGTGTATTTCCTCATAGGAGAGCATGATTTTATTGTTTTAATACGTGCAAAAGATAAAGATGACCTCAATAGGATAGTTGAAACTTTTATTTCTATGAAAGAGATTGAAAGATCCAACACACACGTCATAATAAAAAAGATAAAAGAAGATATTCGGGTTGATATCTAATTATAAAAAAAGAATAATATAATAAAATTAATCTTTTTCTGGCCAGAATCTTTCTGTAATAATCTTATCCTGGGTGTAGAAGTTAACTATCGCTTTTCCCTGTGCCTTTATATCTGCAAATTGGGAGTTCTTCATTCCACCGAAAGGTAAGAATGCGACCGGAGCAGGTATACCTATGTTAACACCTATCATCCCGGCTTCGGCTTTAAGCTTGAATTCTCTTGCCCAATATCCATTTTGAGTGTAGATCGAGGCGCCGTTACCGTATTGATGTCTGTTGATATATCCAATCGCTTCATCAAGTGTATTTGCCTTCATTATGCACACTACTGGACCAAATATTTCAGTCTTGTGAATCTCCATGCCTTCCTTAACGTCGGCAAAGATTGTTGGTCCAATGAAATGTCCGCCTTCGTTTCCTGGTACCTTGATACCTCGCCCATCAAGTAGTAATTTTGCACCTTCTTTTATACCCACGTCAATCATCTTGTTGATGAAATTGAAGGCGTGTTTTGAAATAACTGGGCCCATCAGATTTGGCTCTTCAGCATATCTTGGATCAAGAGGGTCAGCCACTATAACACTCTTTGCGGCCTCTGTGAATTTTTCACAGATTGTGTTATACATCTCATCCCCCACACCAACTAGTACAGAAGATGCCATACACCTCTGACCTGCACAACCAAAGCATGATGTCATCATATTCCTTATGACATCATCTACTTTGGCATCAGGCATTGCGATAAGATGATTTTTTGCACTCCCCATTGCTTGGAATCTCTTGTTGTTCCTTGCACATTTTTCTGCCACAGTCCTGCACACATTTGTTGATCCTACTAACGAAAATCCCTTAACTTTTGGATTTTCAATGAATGCATCCGCAACTTCCCTGTCACCATTAACAACGTTGTATACTCCTGGGGGTAGGCCTATCTTGTCCATGTATTCTGTGATCTTAATCATGGTCCCTGGGACTTGTTTTGATGGCTTTACTATAACAGTGTTACCTGTTGTTATTGCGTATGGTATAAACCAAAATGGAACCATAGCTGGAAAGTTGAAAGGAGCCACTACTGTGAAAACTCCCATTGGAAGTCTTAAAACTTCACCATCAATTCCAAAAGAAGTTCCTATTATTTTATCGCTCTGTTGAAGCATTGGCATTCCACAGGCGACCTCTATATTCTCAAAACATCTTTTCATCTCAGCCCTTGCATCTGGAAGGGATTTTCCCATTTCCTCTACCAAGATCCTTGATATTTCTTCTTCGTTTTCCATTAGTAAATCTCTTAGCTTGAACAAGGGTTTAGCCCTTCTTGGGCCAGGCATCTGACTCCAAGATTGATACGCTTCATGAGCAATGTCAATGGCCTTATCAGCCTCAGATTTTTTTGAAAGCGGTACTTTCGCTATTACTTTACCAGTACTTGGATTTTCAATATCTACGTATCCATTGTTTTCAGGTTCAATCCATTTTCCGTTTACATAGTTTTTGTAAACTTTGACATCCATTTAACTGCCTCCATATTTCTAAAACGTTATTTGGAACTAATTTAAAGTTATTTAGCTAACTTTGACTTATTTCCAGACTATATATAAAATTTTCGATTGGAGCTAATAAGCATATCGAAATAACTAATTACTATTATACTGTGTTAAGAATATATATTTAAAACTTTTGGTGTTTTTCCAGGCAGATTGTAGTAAAATCTATTAATATTGCTAAATTCTTCTTAAACTTGGTCACAGAGGCATACCTAAAAAATAAAGTCAGCAAATCTTTGAAAAATAAGAAGAAGCTTATTGCTTTAAGAAAAGCTTTCAAAACAACAAGGGATTTTTCAATGGGTACCAAAAGGCTATTTTCTCAAACAATGATCCTAAGGATGTAGGGGCTAAAATTATTGTCTCAACTTGCACTTTCTGTAAGAGAAATCTAAATGATTCTTATAGAAATGGAGGCTATTGATATATCAGAGCTTCTTTTAGAGCGTTCTATTTAATATAATATTTATAGTATAGAACTTTATCCTATATTTATTTAATATTGATGTCATTTGTTTTAATATTTTATTGATTATTAGAAATACTTATAAAGGGTTAGCTAATTAGGTAACTAGTCGATATATATAATAGGATATGAGGAGTTAAAAATGGGATCTGTAAAGGGAAAGTCTCTTGAAGGGCTATTAACAGAGTTTAGAAGATTTTACCCTTCAACAACATTTAAAGAGAACGCCAATATTAACAGTAAAGAAGCAATTGAAAATGCAACTAAAGATCCGGAAAAATTCTGGGAAAGTCATGCTTCTGAACTTCACTGGTATAAAAAATGGGACAAAGTGCTTGATTGGAATCCCCCTTATTCGAAATGGTTCGTTAATGGGGAGTTAAATGTTTGTTATAATTGTGTTGATAGCCATATTAAAAATGGCAGGAGAAATAAGGCTGCAATAATCTGGGAAGGTGAGCCTGGAGACACTAAAACTCTTACTTATTGGGACCTTTATAGAGAGGTAAATAAATTTTCTAATATTTTAAAAAAACTTGGCATAGGTAAAGGGGATAGAGTTGCAATCTATATGCCAATGATCCCTGAGGCTGTAATTGCCATGCTTTCATGTGCAAGAATTGGCGCAATACATATGGTTGTATTTGGAGGATTTAGTTCTGAAGCATTGAGGGATAGGATAAACGATTGTAAGGCAAAATTATTGATCACTGCAGATGGCGGTTACAGGAGAGGGAGCCTGATACCATTAAAACATGATTCAGACTATGCAGTTAAGGATACGCCATCCATTGAAAATGTTTTGATTATCAAGAGGGGTGAGTTCCCTCTTAGAATTAAGAAAGGAAGGGATATTTGGATACACGACCTTGAAGAGGAAGTTGAACCATACTGTGAGCCTGAACACATGAATTCTGATGATAGCCTATTTATTTTATACACATCAGGCACAACAGGTAAACCAAAAGGGGTTCTTCATTCCACTGGTGGTTACCTAACTGGGGCCTATACTACTAGTAAACTAATATTTGACTTGAAAGATGAAGATGTTTTTTGGTGCACCGCTGATGTTGGGTGGATAACTGGGCACAGTTACATCGTTTATGGACCCCTTGCTGTTGGGGCTACATTATTCATGTATGAGGGGGCGCCTGATTGGCCGGAAATGGATAGGTATTG
>JAAZKM010000173.1 GCA_012799835.1 Candidatus Methanofastidiosia archaeon | reverse complement strand
TCATATGTAACAGATGATTTTGAAGAAGACGAAAATTCATGGGTATGGGCTTTTTATTCACCAGCAAGTGCTAAAGAAGTTATAGAATTTTTCAATGATGAACTTTCCTATTTAGGATTACATTTATATGATAGTAGAGGTTTAGGATTATTTGAAGTCCTAACTCTATATTCTGAATTCGGCCTTGCGTTTATTGAGGAAGAAGAAACAGTTGATAAAAATACACCTAATAGAGAATTTGCTATACTTGTTAATCATACTGAATGGGATGAGAGTCTTACAAGAGATAAAGAAAATGATCCAAGAATTGAAATAATTTTAGAAACAGTAGATAGCTCTAAATTTGGAGACTATGATCCTGAAAGAGATGTTCCAAAAATACTACCAATATATCCTGGTTCAATTTTAATAGGTGATACGCCAACTACAATTACTAGCACAGGATGGTCATGGCTATTTCATACAAATGCTAATGAAGATGAAATAATTGAATTCTTTGAAAAAGAATTATCTAATTTAGGAATAGAATTTGCTACAGAAAAATCATCTGTATATGATGAAGTTGGATTTTTCTCAATTCAAACTAAAGATTCAATTATAGAAATAATGGGGACCGCTACTGATGAAGAATATGATCATGGCCTAGGATATCAATATACAATAATTGTAGATTTAATAGCACTAAATGAACTCTAATTCAAGAAAAGGACAAAATATATGAGAATTAAAAAGAGTTTAATATTAATAGTTCTTATTAAGTTAAATTAAAGCTTTTTTTAATAAAATTGGTTAAATTTTTGTCATCGTTTTGACATCACTAGGGGCATTCGTCTCAGTAGTTTCAAATAAAACATACAAAAAACCCACTGTTTAGTGGGTTTTGTCATTTCCGCATTATTCAATTGTTCCTATTCCCACTCCACAGTAGCTGGTGGTTTAGAAGTGATATCGTATACCACCCTATGTACTCCCCTCACCTCATTTGTTATTCTGGTTGACATGGTATTCAGCACCTCATGGGGTATTCTGAACCAATCCGCCGTTGTGGCATCTACGCTTGAAATGGCTCGTATGGCGATAGTGTGTACATAGGATCTTTTTCCGTCTATCACCCCGACGCTTTTGATATTTGGAAGCACAGCAAAATACTGCCAGATTTCGCCTTCCAAGCCGGCATTCTTCACTTCTTCCCGGACTATTGCATCCGCTTCTTTTACTATGTTTACTTTTTCTTCCGTTATCTCGCCCAACACTCTCACTGCAAGCCCCGGGCCGGGGAAAGGTTGCCGCCACACGAGTTCATGTGCTAAATCCAATTCTTCCCCTACCAATCTCACTTCATCTTTATAAAGCTGCCTCAAGGGCTCTATTAATTCAAAATCTACATCTTCCGGCAGGCCTCCCACATTATGATGACTTTTTATACCGGCTCTGCCTTTCGCACCGCTCTCTATTACATCTGAATATATGGTACCCTGTACCAAGAAATTAAATTTCCCTAATTTGTTGGATTCCTCTTCAAACACCCGGATAAACTGTTCTCCTATGATTTTTCTCTTTTGTTCGGGGTCCTCTATCCCTTTCAGCTTGTCGAAAAATCTATCTTTGGCGTTTATGCGGATAAAATTCATTTTGAACTGATTTTTGAATAGATCTTCTACCCAATCGCCTTCGTTTTTTCGCATCAATCCGTGGTCGACAAAAATACATGTCAATTGATCCCCTATCGCCCTGTGCACAAGCACTGCGGCGACGGTTGAATCCACACCGCCGGATAAGGCGCATATCGCTTTTTTATTGCCTACTTTGTTTTTAATTTCATCTATCTGTTTATCTATATATTTTTTAATATC
>JAAZKM010000172.1 GCA_012799835.1 Candidatus Methanofastidiosia archaeon | reverse complement strand
TCGAATAGTTGTGATGTAAAAACGATTGATAACTTTGTTTTGCCCTTTGTTAATTTTTTAGAGGCAAATATGGATGAAAGTCCCAAATCCCAAAAGAAGAGTGCTTCAATTTTAAGTAAAAAGACAGAACTCTTTGATAAAGATTTAACTGAAATGTACTCTGGCAATGCTTTATTCGTGTTAAGTAACGAATATCACTATAAAACTGAATCCTACTATAGGATAGTATTAAGGGAAAATCAAAATGGATTTAAGATAACGCCAAGTAGTGATGAAGTTCTTGATGCGTATGTTGTTCCAATCTGTCTCACCAAAGCGGACATGATGGGAATACCTGTTTGCGAATGGGGCATATCAGACTCATACTGCCCATTGCCTGCAATAATATATGGAATAAACTATTATTCAGATTCCTCAAAATATGAAGTGGTGTATGATTTAGAAACTGCTAAAGAGGCGATTAAGAAAGTAACACACGGCGGAAAATACCCTTTTTGTTTCCAGAAATTACCTCAAAACGCTGAAATAAAGACTTTCTCAACATTATTCGGAAAAAATACTACTACAGATCCTGAAATCTGTGCCCTTCTAGAAAGAATATATGAGGTATTTGAAATACCTGTTGCCAAGATAATTCTAATATATGCTGAAGATAGGTACTACCTTTCTTCAATATCGCCTATAAGAAGCTCTGAAATATCTACCCACGAGAAAGAAGAATTCAAGGCTAGGATTGAAACCGGGATAGAAAATGGGGAAATTAGGAATTTTTGTCGATAGGCAGACTCTAAGCAGTTCTGCCCAGCTTATATCCCTAATTAAATTTAGGGAGGAAGCTGAGAGATTAGGGCATGAGGCTTACTTTATCTTCCCAACAGAAATAAAAAAAATATCGGGGCTAGATGCCCTGTTTATTAGGGCTAGAACAGACTCAATGAATATCAGCTATGTTGCAGCAAGAATAGCTGAATTAAAAGGCATCCCGGTCATAGATGACCCAAATTCAATAAGAATATGTTCTGACAAAATAAACATGTACCTTCATTTAATGAAAAAAGAAGTGCCCATGCCAAAAACCATTTTCATGAAGAAAGGAGAGATCACTTTAGGAAATCTTGAAGAAGTCTTTAAAATTTTTAATCCTCCTATGATACTGAAGGAGCCATCAACTTCTTTTTCTGCAAGAGTTGAGAGGGTTTATACAAAAGAAGAATTCCTAAAAGTATCAAGAAGATTTATTAAACTCTCGGATTGGATTGTGGTCCAGGAGTATATTGATAGTAAATTTGATTGGAGGATTGGGGTTCTTAACGGAGAATTGCTATACGCGTGTAAGTACATCATTCCAAATGAAACTTTCAAGATACAGGCCTCTGTCAATGGCCATTTGGTGTACTGTGATGTCGAAAGTGTTCCCAAAGACCTAGTGCCAAAAAAAATAATTGATCTTGGTATACGGGCGGGAAATGCTATTGGAAACGGCCTTTATGGGGTAGACATTAAGGAAAGTCAGGGGGAGTTGTACGTTATTGAGGTAAATGATAACCCTTCTTTAGATGGAGGGGAGGATAAAAGCTACCCTGATATTTATGAAAGAATAATAAACCATCTAATGCAAGCAAAGGATAAATAAGATATATCCAGCTTTTTTAAAGTAACTAACTAGAAAGTGAAGATATAAGAAAAACTGTAAACGATTAAAGTATATTCTACAGGGTGATACCATATTTTAATGGTGACATCACTGTCTATGCATTGTCAAAAATTTTAAATAAAAGGGGAAAAATAGATAAAAAAAATTTTATCTTATATAGCCTGTTTCTTCATTTCCTGGAGGCAGTGTCTGGAATTCAGGCATGTTCTTTTGCATCTCTTGTATTTTTGTAAGTGCCTTTTCAGTTTCTTCAGCTCTTTTGTCAAGCTCTTCCATATTTATCTCGATATCCAATATATCGACCAATACTTGCAAAACTGCCTTTGAAGCTTTAGCATCAATTATGTATCCAGGAGACTCGCCTAGCAAACATAAACCTTTCATATTTCTAAGCTTTCCCATGGCTATAAGAAGTCCTGATGTGCCAACTATTGCTGATCCGGGGTCTTCCCTAAAGACTATATTTTTTTCTTTATATTTTTCAATTGTTTCAACATCTGATGCAGCACCCAACACCTTTGGCTCCTTTACAGGGTATCCTCCTGTGGAGTATCCGCCCAAAGTGAACATTTCCTTAACATCAAACTTCTCGATATAGTCAAGAATGGTGGTGGCTATTTCATAATGTCCATACGCATCTGTGGGGGGGGGTTGTGTGTCTCCAGATAGAAATAATAGATCTCTTTTTCCACCGGTGTAGTAATAAAATTCATTTTTCATTAATCTCATTGTTGAATCCTTTTCTACCAATGCCTGGTGTGGAAATCTTGGAGAGTATAAATCGGCAAATTTAACTGCCTTTAATTCCTGGATAAGATGATCAGCGGCAAGCTTTCCTACAAGACCTATACCAGGCAAGCCTTCAACAAATACTGGATCTTTAAGTTTAATATCTTTTTTTTCCTCAACAATATAAGTTTCTTTCATAGCAATTCTCTCTCCTTTTTGATTAATCTCCTATATTTACCATATTTATCCTCTAGTGAAAACTTTGGGGGGTGAGGATTTACTGTGCGGACATTACATAACGGGCATAAGTCCTTAAGAGTATATTTTTTACATTCTGGACAGATTTTCATCTTCATGTTATGATCTCTTAAAGGATCCTTTACCCTCATTATTCTGAACATGAGCTATTGCCATTTCCGCAATATCTCTTAAAACAGATTCAGCTGTTTTATAGTCTTCAGCGACAATGTGGATAGAGTATTTTGGAGACCCTTCATTTTTTATTTCAACATCTTCCACTTTGTCTTTGAATTTATCTCTTGCAGTAACTAAAGCTTCCTTTATTACATTTACACCATTTCCAGAGTAACTTTCAAGTGTTAAATGGCCGGTGATTGAAATTAACGGATTCTCAACATTAGTTACTATAATATCGAAAAGCCCATCAATATATTTTTCATCTATAAGTCCTTTTAAAACGCCTTTTCCTTTTGTTGAGGCGTCTTCAAATGCAGCGTATAAATCGCCATATTTGTTAACAAGGGGCACCCCAATATTATGAATGATACTCTTATAATCCTCTCCAATGTTTGTGGCATAAAGTTCAAGCAATTTTTCGCCCTTCTTTTCTCGTTTAAACTCTTGAACTTTTGTTTTCTTCTGCTGGCTTGTAACTCTTCTTAAAGATAGATCTATATGATTTTTAGAAGCGTCAACCTTCAATACCTTACACACTATCTTTTGGCCTTCTCGAACATGATTCCTAATATTTTTTACCCAGCTTGAGGAAATTTCTTTTATATGTATCATTCCTTCCTTGTCATACTCGTCTAAGATAACGAAAGCACCGTAAGGAAACACTTCCTTAACGGAACACATAACAAGGTCTCCCTCTTCAGGGTACTCCTTTTCAAGCATTAAATATTCACTCCAAAACTTCTAGTATTTCAGCATTAATTTTGCCTACTCCACCTTTTGACTCAACAAGTGATTTCCCACAAGTAAGGCATTTTACAGTAATGGCTGGTCTGTTAAACACTACTTGTTCACTTGAACAATCTGTGCATTTTACCCTTAAAAACTTTGAAATTAGTTTTTTCATTCTATGCCTCCACAAACTCTAACTTTTTAGCCCTAAAGCCTTTTCTTGTAGTGGCTTTTTTACATAATTCGCATCTGTATCTTAGATCAAGTTTACTCACAGTTTTCCCACCACTAACTGACGATCTGGGAAAACCCCTGTAACCTTTAATTTTTCTTCTATACCTTCTCTGACCTGCACTAAGTTCTCCCCTTTTTCTCTTCTTCACAGTCTCAACTTTGTGTGATGTATGTTTTTTGCAAGTCGGGCAGTAGGTATTCATTTTTTTTGGCATTTTCATAAGAATCACTCACGATTAGTTCTCAGCAAGTTTCTCTCTTATAAGTATCTCGGCGTTTCTCAAAGGGATTGAAATTACTTCTCCCTTTTTAAATGGACCATAGGACCTCATATCCTCTCCTATGAACTCCGGTACATCTTGTGAGAGCCTTACTTCCTTAAAAACCTTTTCCCTTATTTCTTTGATGGAAACATCACTATTAAGGATATTTTTCATATATTCATTAAAAAGATCATCAATATTTTTAGATATGTTACTTTCAAAATCACTTTCTGATTGTAAATCCACAACAGAGCCATCTAACATCAATCTAAATCTTTTTCTGCAGAAAATCTCAAATTTTTTTTTAATATATTCGCATTTAGCCTTTTTTATTTTTCCTTCAAGCGAACTTTCGTCATACTCTACAGTTAATAGATCGGTGATCTCTTTAAAATCCCCCCCAATAGAGTCGAAAATACCTGACTTGATACATTCTTTCTTAAAAATATTTAAGAGATTTTCATTATCTTTTCCCATATTCTACTCATCTTTCGACCCTTGGGGCTAGAATAAATACAAACGAAGCGCCTTCAATTTCAAACTCAATTTTAACAGGCATATCGTTTCCAATCTCAATTGACATTTCACCAGGTATTGACTTTGACATGTCGGTTAAATAACTCAAATTAAATGTTGAAGCGGCTCCTGATGAAACAATAATCTCATAAAGGTCAGGATCTCCTTTTTCAAGTTTTACTTCAATATCTCCTGTGTCACCGTCTGCATTCATATAAAATGCATCCTCAGCTCTAAGTGTGACATGGTCTGAAACTATATTTGCATCCTTTAGGCCTTCCCTAAATGCTTGGGAGCTTAATCTTATCTTTGATGTTGTATTCAATGTCGGCATTTTAAGATTTGATTGCTCTGTGACATCAATTAGCTGACAGCCAAATCTCCTAGTTGATGTTCCCTTAAGGACCATTAGTATTTTGTTTTTTTCCTCATCAAGTTTTAGAACAAGAATATCGTCACTTCTGCTTCGATTTATAAATTTTGACATATCTTCAATATCAATGCCTATAATGACTTCCTTGTCTGTTTTAAATTCTGCAAATACTTCCTTGTTCATTTTAAAATCGATCATGCTCACATGAGATGGATCCATGGCTCTTAGCTCAATACCATCCGAAGTAATCTTTAATGGAACTTCCTCTACAAGACTACCAATAGCAGTTACACATTTCCTCCATGTTTCTGCACTCAAAACAGCTTCAAACATTCGCTCACCTTACTATACATATATATGATAATTTTTAGTATATTTATATAAATTTATTGGAAATTATTTATAATAAAGGCTTCTAATCTTGTCAAAACTTTCCCTATAAAGTTTAATATCAAGTTCTGACATATCTTGGATTAATTCACCTTTAAGAGATCCTGAGATTGTAATGCCAAATACTCTAACGATGTCCCCTTCTTTAAAACTGATATCATCACCAAAAACTACTTCAATTTGACCAGTACCATCGTCTAAAAGTATGTCGTTTCCATTTTTTTTGATTATGGCCCCTACGACACTAACGTATTTTTCATTTGGTATTTCTTTTATTTTTACTTTCTTAAATGGTGGCTTAGTGAATCTATCTGCCAAATTATCCCTCAGTTTATATTTTGGGCAATATATTTAAAACTTACCTTAGAAGGCATAGTTATGATTATAATAATCACTGGGCTACCAGGAACTGGCAAAACTACAATTGCCAATGCACTTGCAAAAGAGATAGATGCTGTCGTTTTTTCTACAGATAAAATACGAAAAAAGATTTTTAGAAATCCCGTATATAATGAGGAGGATAAAAGAATTGTATACAATGAACTCTTTTCACAAGCTGAAAAATATGCGAAAATGGGCAGAAATGTAATACTTGATGGGACATTTTATACAAAAGCATTGAGAAATAGGGCGAAAGAAGTTGGAACACTACTCTCACAAAAAGTATACTTTGTTTACTGCAAAACTCCTGAAGATATTCTTAAAAAAAGGATTGATAATAGGAAAGATAAATTTAGCGATGCAGATTATAATGTTTATCTTGAAATGAAGAAAATATTTGAGGGCTTTGAGGAAGACATAATTGAAATTGATACCTCTAATACTGTAAAAACTAATATTGACACAATAAAACTAAAAATCTATTCAATATAACCTTCAAGTGCAAGCCTTGCACCCTTTTTTAAAAAAATAACTGGAATTTGTAGTTTTCTTAAATCAGATTTTAACTTCATGTCGTTTGTAGCTACTATGCACTTGTTATTTTTTGCATATTCAAGGATACTTCTGTCAACTGGGCCTTCTAAATTGATTTTGTCATATCGCTCAGATAATTTTAATGCAATTTCTTTAGAAATTTTGTCAGAGCCAGTAAGACGTATTTTATTTAATTCTAAAATGACATTTGTTGGGATAAGTATCTTACATTTTCTTTCTACGACGTCTTCAATTGACTCAATTCTAAGATTAAATCTTCCGGGAAGAAGGAGAAAGTTTGTATCTAAAATTACAGTTATTTGATTATTCCGTAGCCTATCAGTCTCCATCTGGCTCCGATCCTTCTACTTATAGCTACCCTTTCCTCAATCAATGAACAAACTGGGAGTTTTAAAGTTAATTCTGTAACTTTTCCTACCTTGATAGCCGTACCTATCGTTTTTGCGGTTCCTATATTTAACAGAAGCATTTCTTTGGGCCGTATAGGCTCAACTTCAATTTCATCTTCGGTACCG
>JAAZKM010000171.1 GCA_012799835.1 Candidatus Methanofastidiosia archaeon | reverse complement strand
TATTGGAGGATTATAGATAAATACGGAATTACAATATTTTACACCGCACCAACTGCAATAAGGGCTTTTATGAAGGCAGGCACAGAATATCTAAAGTCCTTCTCCCTTGAAACATTAAGGCTATTAGGAAGCGTTGGGGAACCGATAAATCCCGAAGCCTGGATTTGGTACTACACCCATATTGGAAAGAAAAGATGCCCAATCATTGATACTTGGTGGCAGACCGAAACTGGGATGATCATGATAACTACTCTCCCAGGATACCACACGATGAAGCCCGGACATGCAGGATTTCCTTTCCCGGGAGTGTCTCTTGACATATTAAATGAAGCGGGGGATCCTGTAAAGCCTGATGAAGGAGGGTACCTCGTTTTGAAACACCCATGGCCATCAATGCTAAAAGGAATATATGGGGATGAAGAGAAATATCTAGATACATACTGGAGCAAATGGAACGGAAAGTATTACTTTACTGGCGATGGCGCTAGAAGGGATACTGAAGGATATCTAATGCTCCTTGGTAGGGTCGATGATGTCCTTTCTATAGCGGGCCACAGGGTTGGGACTATGGAAGTTGAAAGTGCCTTGGTATCCCATCCAACAGTTGCAGAAGCTGCCGTTGTAGGGATTACCCATGAAATCACAGGACAGGCGATAGTGGGATTTGTGGTATTGAAGGATGATGCAGATAAAGACTTTGATTTGGAGGATTCAATAAGGGAGCATGTCGTGAAAAAAATAGGGCCAATAGCTAGACCTAGAAAAATAATATTCTCAAACGAACTACCCAAAACAAGAAGTGGGAAAATAATGCGAAGGCTTCTAAAAGACATTGCAGAAGGCAAAGTTACAGGCGATACAACAACACTCACTGATCCGGATGTTATTGAAAATCTGAAAAAGCAATATGAAACAATTGAAGGTTAAAATTTTAAACTATCCTCAAAGTCCCTTACTTTATCTTTTTTCCTTTTTTCTAAATACCTATATACAATTGAATGTGGTTTTCCTTCCAAGATCATCTCTATCGCTTCTTTGGCATCTGCAACATCATCGAAATCCCCTATGATGGAAACTGTTTTTCCATAGACGCATATGTCGGTATTTGTTAGATCTTCAATCGTTTTTCTGGTGCTTCCATCTTTTCCGATTACTCTACCCCTCTGCCTTTCCCATGCCTTGGAAGATTTGCCCAAATAATCGGGCAGGTAAATCATTCCAAAAACATTAAGATCGCTAAATATTTTTGATGCCTTTTCAAAAGGAAATCCTCTTCCTATGGCCCTAACAATATCTCTTGCTTTCCATAAATTTAGGGGTTCCGCGGCACCGTCCTTTTGATAAATGTTGACAAGACCTTCTTCACTATCAATTTCAAGCTTTATTGAAAGTTTCTTTTCTATTAATCTCTTTACCTCTCCATCTTTTCCAATGAGGACACCCAATCTATCTTGAGGTATCTTAACAAATTCTTCACTCATTTAAAATCCCCCTTAATATTTCGTCAACATTTGGCACTTCAAAATAATTTGAAAAGTATCTAGAGATATTTTCTAAATCCCTTTTAAGAAAGTCTTGGGCCATAATGTTATTTTTTGTTGTTCCTTGGGCAAAGTCGATAAAATAAATCTTTTTACCCATTAGGATGTTATATTCACTTAGGTCAGCATGAATCAATCCCGCCCCGTATAGCTTCCTGACACTATCAATTATATAATTAAAGTCTTTTTCAGGTTCTGTCGATCCATTTTCCTTTAAAGTGGGATATGGTTTCATATTTTTACCCAAAAATTCCATTATTAATACGTTATTTCTTGCTATTATGGGATTTGGTGCATTAATGACCTTATTTGCCAATTTCATATTTTTGAACTCTCTTTTTGCCCAAGTAAATACGGTATTTCTCTTATCATTTTTTGTGTAATAGAATCTTGGATCCCCAACGAGATAAGAGTACATTTTATTAAAGTTAGAAGTTGCGATACGGTAAATTTTAACTGCTATTTCTTTTCCTTTTTCATCCTTTCCATAAAAGACATTTGCTTCCTTTCCAGTTGCAATTTCACCGTTTAAAGATTCAATATACCCGTTATTCATAAGCTTAAATATTGTGAGGCGAGTTGATTGATCAAAAACTTCGTCTCTAACCTTAAAGATATCAGAGTCTTTGTGTATCCGCTCTTGCTTAAGACTCCTAATATCTTTTTTTCTTTCATATATATCTATATGATCTTCAATATTGCCCATAATCTAAAGAGTCATGTAGCCGTTATCAATTAGCCATTTGGTCTGGGCTCTTGAATATCGGTAGATGATATTTCCTCTTTCGTCACCCTTAATCTCCCACGGTTCAACTAGGACTACCATTCCCATTTTTATCCATAGTCTCCTCTTAAATTTCCCTGGAACTGAGCAAATTCTTTCTTTCCCATCGGTACATCTAACTTTCATCCTGCCTGCCCCGAGCATCTGATCAACGACGCCCAAAACTTCTCCTTTTTGAGGTGTTCTAGTTCTCTGGACCTGCTCCTCTTCACTAGCACCTGGTTCATATTTCAGATAATCCCTCCTATATAGCTCGTATCTCGC
>JAAZKM010000170.1 GCA_012799835.1 Candidatus Methanofastidiosia archaeon | reverse complement strand
TAAAAAAAATTGATTATTTAAAAAGGATATAAGGCTTTATTAATTAGAATTAAAAAGTGATAAAATGACAAAGGAGTGGTTAAATAAAGTTTATTATAAAGATGCCAGAAATATGGAAGAAGTTCCAGATAACGTTGTTAATCTTATTGTTACTTCTCCACCATATTTTAATATAAAAGATTATTCCAAAGATGGTTACCAAGACAAAAATCATTCTAAAACTAATGAAAATCAAATTGGGGATATTGAAGATTATGAACAATATATCCAAGAACTATTATCGGTTTGGAAAGAATGTGAAAGAGTTTTAACCCCCAATGGTAAATTAGTGATTAATGTTCCTTTAATGCCAATGACTAAAAGTCAAATGAAGACACATTACAATAGACATATATTTGATATTAATTCAAGTATACAAAATTCCATATTAAAAGAAACAAAATTGTTTTTATATGATACATACATCTGGAATAGAACAAATCCTTCCAAATCTTTAATTTTTGGGAGTTACCCTTATCCAAGAAACTTTTATGCTCAAAATACAATAGAATTTATTACAGTTTATGTAAAAGATGGAAAACCATTAAATGAGGTGTCTCCGGAAATTAAAGATAAAAGTAAACTTACTCAAAAGGAGTGGGTAGAGTTTACTAAACAAATATGGAACATACCTATCCCGGGAAAGGGAGATATGGCATTTGGAGATCATCCGGCCATAATGCCTGAAGAAATTGTCAATAGATGTGTTCGACTTTTTACTTTTATAGAAGACATAGTATTAGATCCTTTTGCAGGAAGTGGAACTACTTTAAAAGTTGCAAAACAACTGGGTAGGAATTATGTGGGTTATGAAATAATGGAAGGCTACAAAAAAATTATAAATAAAAAAATATCACAAGATACTTTGATATAACATGACAGTTCAAGAAAAAGATTTGATTTTTATAAAAAAATCAAAAGAAATGGACATCACAGCCGAGTATTTGGCCAATAAAAGAATATTATTTGAATATCCTCGAAAGGGATATGGAGAATATGGAAGAACTCATATCCCAAAAATAAAAATCGGTATTTTGGGAGAACTAGCAGTTTTAGAATACTTAATTGATTTTTTAACTAATGAATATGGAAATATTGATCCTATTAAAAGATGGGAGGTACTACATAATAAAGTGGGATTTTCATATTTGATCACAATTGGAAAATTTGATGGGGGACATGAATTTAAAATAGGTAAAACAAAACCAATTATTATTGATGTTAAAACTTACCATAATAATCAAGTAAGTGTATCTCAAATATTTAACGGATTAAAAGACGATAAATCCAATCCAAAACCCTTAAATTTATTTATTGATAAAGACCAAAATCCAAAAGCAGATATTTATATACAAACTTTTATTAATAATGAGGCAGATATAATACTAAGCGGTTTTAATGAAGGTTTACCTCCATTAGCAACATGGATGCCCAACCCTGCTTATACAAAATCCGTGCCTGAATTGACTCCAATGAAAGAATTATTAAATTTAATAAAAAAGAGAATATGAAAATGGAAAAAAATAAAATTTATTGCATGGATTGCTTTGAATTTTTAGAGAGATTAGAGAACAACTCTGTAGATTTAGCAGTTATAGACCCCCCTTATAATCTAAAAAAAGCAGAATGGGATACTTTTGAATCCCACCAAGATTTTCTAAATTTTACTTATAAGTGGATAGATGCGTTGATACCAAAATTAAAGAATACTGCTAGTTTGTATATTTTTAATACCCCATACAATTCAGCATACATTTTAAATTATTTAGTTAATAAAAAAATGAAATTCAGAAATTGGATTGTTTGGGATAAGAGAGATGGATTAGCATATTCTAAAAATAGATATGTAAATAGTCAAGAAACAATTTTATTTTTTACAAAAGGGGATACTTATACATTTAATCGCGATGATATAAGGATACCATACGAATCAATAGAACGGATAGAACATGCAAGAAAAAAGGGGATTCTAAAAAATGGAAAAAGGTGGTTCCCGAATGCCAAAGGAAAATTATGTGGGGAAATTTGGCATTTTTCTAGTGAAAGGCACAAGAACAAAATAAATGGAAAAACTCCAAAGATGCCACATGTAACACCCAAACCACTTGATATGATTGAAAGAATTATAAAAGCTAGCAGTAATAAAGACGACTTAGTTCTTGATTGTTTTATGGGTATAGGAACGACTGCATTGGCATGTAAAAAACATTCTAGAAATTATATAGGGTGTGACAATAACTCAGATTTTGTGTCAATCGCTAATAATAGATTGAGCATTTTTGAGGAAATGATATAAATGAGCGAGATAATTTTTGAAAATCGTCTTGAATTTATTGAATCTTTATTTCTTGATTGTGATGAGATCAATTTAGCAGTATCTTTTGTTAGAAATTCGGGTGTGAATATACTTCGACCATTATATTTAGAATCATTAAAGAATAATATTAATTGCAAATTAATTGTTGATACTAAACAAAGAATATCTGAAAAAAATGCATTGAAGATTCTAGTTAACGATGGTTTCGTTGTAAAAAACTATATCGGTAACGGCTCTTTCCATCCAAAGATTTGGCTATTTAAAAAACAAAATAATTGGTTTGCAATAATAGGATCTATGAATATAAGCTTAGGTGGATTAAATTCTAATATCGAGGCTATTGCAATTTTAGATGACAAAGAGGCATTAGTAGCCAAGGAATGGTTTGATTGTATTTGGAATAATCCTCAAAAAGTATCTATATTAAATCTTGAAATGATTAGTCAATTATCTACACCTATCAAATTTGTTTATTCTTCTAAAGGTCCAGAAAGTTCTATACTTCAAGAGTCTGATTTAGATTTATCTAATTTACCCAATTCTGAAATAATTAATTTCATCAAAGAATGGACCCACGATACAAAAAAAGAGAGTCCAGGTCCAAGCATGAGAAAAACAGGGTGGATTTTTAGACCATATCATGGAGAATTTAATCAAGAAAAACTTGAAGAGTTACAACTTGTTCTAGAAAATATGTTTAAAGATGATTCTATCCAATTTGAACTAAATGAAGCAAATGCCGAAACTATAATCAAAGAATCAAATATTACTTATTCAAGAAGAACTCATAAAACAAGTTATAGGGATTTATTAATGAAACAACAAATTAATTACCTTTCAAAATTATATTTAATTAAAAAAATAGACAATCGAACATGGAATAAAATTCGTTTAACTCCTTTAGGCAGAGCCTATAAATCAGCTTCCAAAGAAAAATTAATAAATTATTTAGAGAGAGCAATAATTAATTATGATTGGTTTGGAATAAATATATATGATTTCACAAAATCTTTTTTAAAAATTATTCCTGATAATAAGATTAGTTACGAAGAATTTTTTATTTTTTTAAGACATGGAGGTGTAGATGAATATAAACTTAGTTCTCCTGAAGATTTAGTTAGATTAGTATTGTCTTACAGAAATTTAAGTAAGGATGAAAAAGAAGAAATTATTGAGAAAATGGAAAAATGGATAAAGGATAGCGATAACTCTCGAAGTAAAACTTCTCTAATTAATATGAAAAATAATTGGTCGCCTGGGATATTTAATGATTTGTTACAATGTAAAGATTTTAAGAATGATGGAGAGTACTTAAAATTAAATGAATAATGTACTAAAATTAAATTAGAGGGAATATCGTGATAGTTAGTACAATTAGTCCAGGTAACAAAGCTTTAGAGTTTATTGATACTAGAATTAAAAATGAAAAATATAGGGGATATCATTCATCACAGCATAATAGATACACTATGGAACAAATTATCGATATTATCACTCTATTGAATAGATATGCTCCCTACAAAAAATTAATGACAATAAGGACAACAGATATTTCAAAAAGACCCATGAATACAAAAGATGAATATATTTATGCTCAGTTCTGTAACGATTCTAAAGGAATGGCTGGAATTGGAACTCAGGACGCTATGAGGAAAAACATATTTGTCGATTTACATAGGATGGGTTTAATAGAGAGATACGACCAAGATAAGTCCCCTATCGATCCTTATAGTAGGTCTAAAGTCAAATATGTTTCTATGACCGAATTAGGTTTAAAATTAATTAATGCTAATAATTTATTAGAAAAATATTTTATTTTTTCTAAGTGCATTGATATATTACTTGGGGGTTGCGTGGATTTATTATTGGATATATTAAGAGATAAAGAATATGATATAGATGAAGTAAGTTCTCATGAATTCATGTTTTTTATCTCGGCAATTGGAGTTCCTACTGATTATGTTATTAATACAGATAAAGCTGTAGAACTTATAAAAGAGTACAGAAAGCTTACATCAATTCAAAAAAAAGCAGTTATAGAAAAATTAAAAATTGAACTCGATCCTGATAATTTCAAAGGCCCAAAACCCAAAAAAAGAGATTATCATAATTGGTATAATGAAACACAACAGATATTCAAGTTGTTGAATCAAACTGTATATTTTGAAATTAGTGAAGAAGTTAAAATAATGAAACTGTTTCTTCGATCAGGAAAAGAAAGTTTCAACGAAATAACTACTAAACTGGATAGATCTTTAAATGAGAAATATCTTTATTTTGATAAACACAATGTTGAAAAAAAGATAGGATTTGAACTTCACCATATTGTTCCATTATCTTGGTCAGAAAGCATCCATCACTTTAAGTTACTAGATAAGTGGGAAAATATGGTGTATATTGACGGATTTAGTCATGCAAAAATCACACAAAATAATAATAGAAATGTTATCGTGAGTGTTCATGATGATAATATTCTTTTATCAGATCATTCAAACAATTCAGTATACTTACATTACAAAGATAATATTATTTATAATCCTCAAAAAAAATATATAATAAAAAAATACAATCAAGACTTACTTCTTACTTTAACTTAATATTTTCAAATTTTCAGTATAATCATTATGTTGTTCCCTTCTTAACCCCTTCACAAAGCCTTTTAAGTATTTTTTAATCACTATTTACTACTAAATAGGAGTTATAATCATGAGAGAAAGAATACTTGTCACTTCCGCTCTTCCCTATGCAAATGGCCCCCTCCATGTGGGCCATATAGCAGGGGCTTACCTTCCAGCAGATACCTATGTCAGGTACAATAGGCTAGCTGGCGCTGATATAGTCTATGTGGGGGGAACAGATGAACATGGAACGGCAATTGAAATAAAGGCCCTAAAGGATGGCGTCACGCCAAAGGAGCTTGTTGACTTTTACTATGAGGATATGAAGAATGATTTTAAAAATCTAGGCATATCATATGATAACTTCTCAAGAACATCGCTACCAATCCACCACAAGACATCCCAGGATTTCTTCCTAAAACTCCTGAAAAACGGCCACATTGAGAGAAAAACAGTGACCCAAGCTTATTGCCCGAAATGTTTGATGTTTTTGGCAGACCGTTATGTCGAGGGGACATGTCCGGCATGTTCTGCACCAGATCAAAAAGGGAATCAGTGCGAGGTATGTGGCAAAGTTTTAGAACCTATCGAGTTAGTTGACCCAAAATGCATCACATGCGGTGCAACACCAGAAGTCAAAGAAACGTTCCAGTGGTTTATTAAGCTTGGCGACTTCCAAGATGAACTTGAGGCCTGGATGAAGTCAAACAAGCACTGGCGGCCAAACGTTGTGAACTTCTGCCTTAACTGGATAAAGGAGGGATTACAGGAAAGGGCAATTACAAGGGATCTGCAGTGGGGCATCAAGGTGCCTTTAGAGGAAGGGAAGGATAAGGTCCTGTATGTCTGGTTTGAAGCTGTAATAGGGTATGTCTCATCGACAAAGGAGTGGGCAGAGCGAATAGGAAAGCCAGACGCATGGAAGGATTACTGGTTGGATGGAAAAATCATTCACTTCATTGGTAAGGATAATATCCCGTTTCACGCAATCATGTGGCCGGCATTCCTCTTAGGGTATGGTGAGTATGAAGGGAGAAAGTGGAAGCTGCCATATGACGTTCCGGCAAATGAGTATCTAAACATCGGTGGAAAGAAGACATCAACATCCCGTAACTGGGCGATATGGTTGAGTGATTTTCTAAAGGATTTCCCGCCCGACTACTTAAGGTATTATCTAACAACAATCGCTCCTGAATCAAAGGATTCTGACTTCATGTGGGAAGAGTTCCAGAAGAGGATAAATGATGAGTTAAATGACATCATTGGCAATTTTGTCCATAGGTCTCTAACATTTGCATTTAATAATTTTGATGGGAGGATACCTTCTCTTGACAAATCCCTGTTGGATGAAGAAGATAGGGAGGCCATAAGGAGCATGGAGGAGATAGGCGACAAGGTAGGAAGTCTGATAAAGTTATTCAAGATGAAGGATGCGCTAAAGGAAGTCGTCTCATTTGCAAAGTTATGCAACAGATACTTTGACAAGAAGGAGCCGTGGAAGCTAGTAAAAACAGATAGAAAAAGGGCAGAAAACACCATCTATATCTCCCTAGAGCTTGCAAAGACACTTTCAATTGTACTAAATCCATTCTTGCCTTTCTCAACGGAAAAGATGCTAAAGAAGCTTGGCGTTGGCAAGTTCTTTTGGAATGACAGCTCTAAGTTGTTGCTAGAGCAGGGAAGATCCCTAGGAAAGCCGGAGCCAGTTTTCTATAAAGTTCCTGATGAGGAGGTTAAGAGGCAGATAGACAAGCTAGATAATCCGCCTCCCATGAAGAAGACCTTGGTAAAGAAGGAGGAAAAACCTATGATACCTTTTGATGAATTCCTAAAACTAGATATAAGAACAGGTAAGATCCTTTCTGTTGAGGATCACCCGAAGGCAGATAAACTCTATGTTATGAAGATTGATGTCGGAGAAGAGAGAACGATAGTTGCAGGTATAAAGGGCTACTATAAGAAGGAAGAGC
>JAAZKM010000169.1 GCA_012799835.1 Candidatus Methanofastidiosia archaeon | reverse complement strand
TTTTACTATTTCTAAATCAAGAGGGATCTTATCTTCCTTGCCTATCTCTATGTAACCTTCATTAGCCGCAGCTTCGAATACCTTTTTGCCTATTTCAGTTCGCACTATAACAGTATTCCATCCTTCTGGAGCCCCAATTGATCCAATTGAAATGTCAGAAAGTTCGGAAGTAAAGTCAGGGCAAATTGAACAACTCTCTTGCTCATATTCCCTTACTACATCTATAGGTATTTTTTGGATATCCCCAGAAACTGAATAAATAGTGTAATTGCCTGCACCTATATCAATTTTGTACGTATCTTCGGCTCTTATTTCCCCTAACTCTTCCATCATTTTTATCATTGCATTGTATCTAAAATTATGGGTACAAAATAATCCAATTCTAAGAGAAATTTTATCAACTACACTTCTAAGGGATAGGGGGTATATTTCAAGTTTCCTAATTGCTTGGTGGACACATGGGAGTCCAACTATAGCTATGTTTTTAAGATAGTTAGAAGTTGCTGCATCTTTAAGTAAATTTAATGTTGGGCAAAGATTGTATGTTGTCCCAGTTGTTTGGAGTAGTTCATCATAGTTTGTTACTATGGCAGATCTTGCAAGCCAGTATTTTTCTTTATCCTTGCTGCCTGTTAAAATACCATCAATTATTCTTGAATCAAGGCAGTAATTCATAAGTGCAGTTGTAGCCCCGCCACCTTGTGCGCGTTTTAATATTTCCTGATTAACAGCTCGAACTGTATATACTGAAATATATTTTCCAAGATATTCGTCTGTAGATGTGCTTTCTCCTTTAAAGATAGTTTCATTTATGTAATCTAGAGGCATATAGCTTCTTGGACACTGGAATCTACATTCTCCACATTTTACACATATTTCGTCTCTTAAGACAGGTTTACCTTCTATGTCAGATAATGCAAGTGTAGGACATACAGCTGCGCAAAGCCCACATGAGATACATAAAGCCCTTTGTGTTATGTATCTAACATTCACTTCTGAATTTTCCTCAATGTTAGTAAATGCTTGAAGGTACAACTCATCTTTTTTCAAGAAAGCATCAAAGAATTTTTCAATGATCTCAGGGCTTGGAGGGCATCCTGGTATTGCATAGTCTACTTTTATTATTTCACTAACTGGTAAAAATGCATCAGTCTCCGGCATAGGCATTTGATTCCCTGCAGAATGTACTAATATTCCTGTAGTTACGGCACATGCCCCTAGGGCTGCAACTTTCTTTGATTTCTGTCTAATCTCTGTTACAAGCTTCATGTGTCCCTTTTCAATAGTTCCTACTGCTCCTTCAAATACCGCCAAATCTAATTCCTCTGGGATTTCTCTAGCATCCATTACCAAAGGATAATATTTTACATCATAATCATTAAGAAATGAAATGATATTGCCCGTGTCCAAATGAGATAAAAGGCATCCGGTGCACGAAGCTAACTGAAACACCCCAATTTTTGGTTTCATTGTGAATCCTCCATAAAAGAAATAACAATTTTTTGGACTTTATTAATGGCATCCATAACGTTTTGGCTCATTTTAAGTTTCATATTGTCGGGATTGACATCTCCTTGAACTAATATTAGCTTAACATTAGAAGAAAAATTATTTATTTCGTGAGAAATAGCCATGCCATGTGATGATTTAATGAAGTCTTCATAAGCTATATTTTTTCCATCCAATACCAATACATCTCCAAGCTTTCCTTTAAAATCCCCACAGTCAATTATGTATAGATTCTTAATTTTATGTTTCGAGTTATTAATAAGATTTAAAAAAGGAGATATTCCAGAGCCACAATCAATTACTGCAAGATTATTGTATTTAGTCTCAATTTTTTCATCTTTTAGCTTTCTAATAAATTCTGGCCCAAACCCATCATCACCAAAAAGGGGATTACCACACCCCAAGATAAGATTCTCTTTTGTTAGGTACTTCATTATAAGTACCTCCTTTCGATAATCTTGCCTTCTATATCTTTGACAACTATACAATGAGTTGCACAATCAAGGCAAGGATCAAAAGATCTCATTATGACTTCAGCATACTCTTGTGGTGAACCTTCTATAGTCTTTCCTATTGTTGGTATATTCCATGTTGTTGGCGATATTATTTTATAGTCTTTCATAATCCCATTCTGATCTGTTTTTGCCATATGAATTAACGTACCTCTTGGTGCTTCATAGACGCCTATGCCTTCCCCTTCCTTAACATTTATGTGTTCAGGTTTTGTCTTGCCATTAACATCTAGCTGATCAAGTAATTCCTCAGCCCTATACACCATGACTAACATCTCCCTAGCCCTAGCAACATTGATATATAATGCAGAGTCCCCGGAAAATCTTTTGAATTTAATGAATCTTGCTCTTGGGCCAGTTTCAACTGTTTCTCCATAGTATAGTGGTATCATTGTATTGGTAGTTCTACCTTCTTCGTCTTTTCCATAAAATCTAGATGGAATTACCTCTCTGATTGCCTCAATATTAATTTCTTTTCTATCGCCATAGGTCATATGGGTGGCGAGAATACTTGAGTTAGAGGTTCCTATATTATTTGGAAGATTTTCGAGTTTCTTCTCTATTGATTCTATAATCAAATCTTTTTGCAAATGTGCATTTTTCTCATATTTTCTAACAAGCCTATACAAGCTTGCAGCCGCTCTTTTGCTAATGTTAGTACGAAATCCCCCAACACAATAATTAGAAGGATGTATCGCTTCTCCACCTACAATATCTTTCATTTTTTGTCCAATTCTTCGTAATTCTTGGATTCTTTCAATTGATTCGTTTTTTATTTTTTCATCATCAACTATATCGTTAAGAATAAGAAACTGATGAAGCGCATGGTCTTGCATTTTACTTGCTAAACCTAAAATCTCTCTCAATATCAAGGCGTCTTCAGGTATTTCCAGATCAAAAGCACCCTCAATCGCCTGACATGACGCTTCTGCATGGGATATTGGACATAATCCACATATTCTCATTGAAGCTCTAGGGGTAAATTCATAAGTTCTTCCCAAGGTCAATGACTCGAAACTTCGTACCATTGTTGTCGATATGTAATATGCCCTCTCAACTATCCCTTCGTCATCTACATGAAGAACTAATTTCGCATGTCCCTCGTGCCTAGTTGTTGGATTAAGGATTACAGTTCGTTCCCCTGTGCTTTCCATACTATTCCTCCATAAAATATATTCAATAATATATCCATTTAAACATTGCGGTAATAAAAAATAAAATTTCTGTAAGATATGATAAAAATAGTAATAGTTGGAATGTTATTTATTATCTATTGTTGATTTTAAGAAATTTTTTAATTGGGTATAATCATTTTCTATTTTTACTGGACAGCCGTGTCTTCTATCAACATCTTTCATTGACGCTGGAAGTTCAGGTTCAAATCCTAAAAGTGAATTGATCTCTTCAGGGAACTTTGCAGGGTGTGCTGTTTCTAAAGAAACACATAGTGGGAAATCTCCGCTATCTCGGTGAAATGCTTCAAGTCCAGCCCAACCAACAGCCCCATGAGGCTCTAGGATTACACCATACTTATCATAAACATTTTTTATTGTTTCCCTTGTCTTTTGATTTGAAATGCTAACTGAAAAAATATTAGTTTTCATTTTTTTTATGTCCGGATATTTCAAAACTCTCCCCGATTTATCAATAGTTCCACCATATAAGTCAAAAAATCTAGCCAAATTTGAAGGATGACCGACATTCATTGCACTTGAAATACATGCTTTAGAAGGAGAAAGTTTTTGATATACTCCTTGATCTAAATATTTAGGAAATTCGTCATTTTCATTTACAGCCATTATGAGTTTGTGAATAGGCAGGCCCATTCTTCTTCCAAATTCACATCCTAGAGAATTGCCAAAGTTACCGGATGGAACAGATATTAAAATTTTTTCCCCTTCTTCTGATTTCTCAAGATATGCATAAAAATAATAGATGATTTGAGGGAGAATTCTACCAATATTGATAGAATTTGCAGATGTCAAGTTCAAACACTCTAAATCTTTGTCTTGAAATGCTATCTTTACAAGATTCTGACAATCATCAAATTTACCGTTAACAGCAAGAGCTGTGATATTTCCCCCTATTGTATCAAGTTGTTTTTTCTGTCTACCTGATACTTCACCTTCAGGGTATAATATAAATACATTAATTCCACTAACTCCTTTGAATGCTTCTCCAACAGCACTACCTGTATCCCCCGAAGTTGCAACCAATATATTCAATTGTTTGTTTTCATCTTTAAGGGCCCCCATTAGACGAGCCATCATTCTTGCTGCAAAATCTTTAAATGATGCAGTTGGCCCCTGATCAAGTCTCAATAAATATTTTCTGTCATGTACCTTCTCAATTGGAACTTTGAAGTTATATGCTTCCTTACATATACTAAGTAAATAATCAGAATCTATATCTGCATAAAGAAATTTTTCCAATACAGTATGGGCAATTTCAAAGTATCTCTTTCCCCTTAGATCCTCAATTTCCCCTCTTGAAAAATTAGGCATTCTCTCAGGCATAAATAGCCCTGCGTCTGGCGCTTGTCCCATCATGAGGGCATCTTTAAAACTGACAAGGTCTTTAAATGGGGTAAATCCAGCTTCGTTGATATTTCTATTGGTACTGTAGTAACTAATCCCGCCCATGAACTATGCATTTATGTTGTAATTTATAAACTTTGTTAAAACGTATGCTTTATTGTATAATTTATATTGAAATGATGGTATCTCTGAGATCCTTATACTAAGATCATAGTATTCTGCATTATTCTAGAATTAGAAGAATCATTAAAACTATTTTTTTTAAGTATTTTAAACAAAGTATGTCCAAACTCAGAAAAATAGATTGGGCATTAGTTTGTAAAAAGAGTGCCGCGGGCCGGATTTGAACCAGCGGAATACCAGATCTTCAGTCTGGCGCCCTCCCAGGCTAGGCGACCGCGGCTTAGCTAATAAAAAGTGAATCTTTTGGATAATATATAAACTTTTCCCATAATATTATTTTGCAGTATAATCCTATCCAAGTGATGCTTATTCCTAATTTGCACTAAGCATTGTATGAGATTTAATCTTTATCGTCAAAGTATGCAGCAAGTTAAATATGCACATATTAGCTTTGATATTTCAAGCAACTCAAGAAATAGATGGAACTATAACTTTCATGTCTAAAATTGATTCTATTGAACATATATCCCCATATAATAATTTTAGTATGTCGTTATCCATTACTTCTTTTGCATTCCCATATCCAATCAGAGCTCCTTTGTCAATAAAAGCCACAGTATCACAAAACCATGATACATAGTTTGGATCATGTGTACAGACCACTACAGTTTTACCTTTAGATGTCAATAGCTTTAGAGTTTTCCAGATATTTATTTGATTTCTAAAATCAAGGGCCGAAGTAGGCTCATCTAGCAACATTATAGGGGTGTTTTGTGCAAACGATCTAGCTAAAAGAACCAACTGTCGCTGTCCTCCGCTTAGCTCAGTGTAATACCTATCGGCAATATTAGTTATGCCGATAGTATTCATTGAGTATTCTGTAAAGTCTAAATCAATTTTTGAAGGATTAAAAAATCCTCCTAGATGTGGAGTTCGTCCCATCAAAACTATTTCTCTTACTTTAAATGGAAAAGGCGGCTTATGTTCCTGTGGCACATAAGAAATAATTTTAGCCAATTCTTTGGGATTAAAATTATTCAGTACTTCTCCATTTATCAGTATATTTCCATCATTAGTTTTATTGAGGCCAGCTAAACATTTGAGCAAGGTAGACTTACCAGAACCGTTAGGACCAAATAGGGCGCATAATTTTCCCTTTTCTAAATTAAATGTGATATCCTTTAATACTTTCAAAGTTCCGTAATTAAAGGATAAATTATTTATTTTAATCATTTCTATCACCCAAAGTAAAGATTTCTATTTTTTCTAACTAGAATAATCAAATATGGTGCGGCAATTACTGAAGTCAAAATACTGATAGGAATCTCACCAAAAGTTAAAGTTCTGGCTAAAGTATCACATATCACTAAAAATAATCCTCCCATTATAGCGGAAGCAGGTATCAAATAACGATGATCTGGGCCGATTGTCATTCTTGCCATATGAGGAATAACTAGTCCCACCCAAGCAATTATCCCAACAGTTCCAATAGCTATTGAAGTAATAAACGTAGACAGTACTATGCTTACAGCCTTTACCTTTTTGACGGATACTCCCAGAGACTGAGCTTCCTGATCTCCCATTGTCAGCACATTTAACTTCCAAGCGAGACTCCACAATAGAATAAAGGATATAGTTATTAAAACAGAAAGTAGTCCGACATCACCCCACTTCGCAGTATAAAATCCACCCATCAACCAAAATACCAAATCACGTAACTCTCTAAAACCTGCGGTCATTTTTAAATATGAAAGGCCTGCAGAAAATATAGCACTCACAATTATTCCAGAGAGTATAAGATTAATCAACGGCGTTTCCTTTTTAACTGTGGCAAGAGAATATGCAAAAATCATCGCAATCATCCCGAACACAAATGAAGTTAGTTGCATGGATAAAAAGCTTAAATGAAGAACAATTGATATTGCAGCCCCAAATGCAGCAGCGGAAGATACGCCCAAAAGGTATGGCTCCACAAGAGGATTTCTGAATACTCCTTGATAAGTTGTTCCTGCAGTTGCTAGTGCTACGCCAACAATGACGGATAAGAAGATTCTAGGAAGCCTTATCTGCCACACAACAATCTCATTGTCTAACGATGGAACTGTTCCTATTCCTATTTTATAGATAATTGCTTGAAATACATCTAATATGGGAATGTTAAAAGATCCTCGAGTTACGGCTACAACCATCCCTAATATAAGAAAAATTAAAGAGGTAATTAGGAATGTGCTTTTTGTCTTGTTATCTGAAATCATTCAATACCTCCTCTATTCCACATGCTGCCATTTAATTTGGACATAAACTGTATCATCATCCCATATGTATTTTCCATTTGATTTATTGAATTTTGTTTCTATATACTCAGCAAGATATTTGTCATTTTTAGAATCAGATATTCTTAGACGGAGTTTTAAGTCAGATATTGCTTGATCAATGCTATCATATATTTTTGGAAATGATGTACCCTTTAGCACAGTAATATTTGGAGATCTTCCCATATCATAGAGAACATTATAAATAACATTACATTTAGGTGAGGGTGTATAGTTGCTGCCATATATTTTTTGATACAAATCCATGTACAACTTCTCCCAAGAAGTGACCCCAGAAAACCAATACAGGATAACTTCTTTATTGGAGCAATCTTCCATTTTAAGTAATGACTCCTTAATATTTTGCATAAGAAGAGAATAAGAAGCTATAACAATGTCATGTTTTTCTATTTTAGCTGTGTCAAAATTCTCCCATTTCGATTGAAAGATTTCGATGTTTGTCAATCTTTCTTCTACGATATGTTTTTTTAGAAGATCAATCATTGATTGAGAGGGCTCAACAACAGTTACCTTCTTCACATATCTTGCTAAAGGAACTGCTAATACCCCCGGGCCAGCGCCTATATCAAGCACAGAGTAATTTTTATCAAAATTAAGTTCTTTTGCCCTTTTTTCCCCATCTTCCTTTATTAATTTTGAGTTATCGTATGCTTCAGCACGTCTTTTATCATTATAATAATTCCTTTCATTTTCATTTTCTGGAAAAGAAAAATTGATTGTTTTATTCCAAATGGAATTCCAATCAATATAGTTTGACAAAGTTCCCCGATTAAAAGTCATTTGAGTCCATCCAGTCTAAAAGTTGAATTTCCTTTAGTCTCTGTGCTTGATTATCGTTTAATCCATAGAGCTCTTTGTGGTAGTCATTAACCCATTTGTTAACCTTTATATCACTGAATTTTTCAGGATATACAGTTTTTGCAGATATAAGTAATATTGTAGGATAGTCAAGTTTAAAGTCTCCCCACCAAGTCAAAAGGCCAAAAGAACCTATTCTTCTATTTTTTACAGCGTTGACATTCTGCAATGGTTTATATTTAGGGGCTGTACTTAATATGTTGATATCAGGCAATATAGAGTTGGTAGCAAGTATGATCACATCTGGATTCATGGTAATTATCTGCTCTGCTGACATTAATTGTGATTTGGATTCCCCATATACATTTTTTATGTTGCATATTTCTTCTGCAAACTTTGCGTCTCCGTAATTCTTACCCCAAACGGCACCTATACTATCATCTGTTTTCAGTCCAATATACATCACAGATGGCTTTTCAGAATCTTTGATGTCCTTAGTTCTATTATATACCATGTCCACATATTTCTTAGTAATGTCATGTATTTCTTTGGCACGTTTTTCCTTATTAAATACTTTTCCTAATATTATAATTCCTTCATATTGGGTATTCATTGTAGGATTGCTATACGCTCCGGGGGTATTAATTACTACAATGGGTATTTTAAGTTCATTTTCAATTCTATCCATTGCTTCTTTAGTTATTTCATTGTCTTTAATATATTCTGAGTTTGCCCAAAGGACTAAATCAGGTTTTACAGATATTAGAGTTTCAAAATTGAACCCCCCAAAGGTATAGCCTACATTTGGAAGCTCTATTATCTTAGGAAATAGATATAAACTGTCCCTATCTTCTGCTTTTTCATTTTCTGAAGATAACATTCCACCACTTGCAACTATTTTATCTTGGACGCCCAAAGCAACTATGTTTTGTGTTATGAAGCCTTTATCAACAATAACAACTCTTTGAGGGTCAGAGGGAATCGTCACCGTCACTCCTCTCATATCAACTATTTCTTTCATGGCAATCTTCTGTGGTGAACTGGTATTTTGTACACATCCTAAAAAACTAAATGTTAAAAATAAAATCACCATAGTAATCAAAATATTATTTTTGTTTTTCATAGAATCTCCTTAATTTTTAGTGTTATTATAGTAGCACTAATTTAGAAAACGTGTTATTAATTATTTATAAAGTTTATGGTTTAATATATAGTTAAAGGACTATTTACTCATCGAAATATTTATATACTTGGATGGTGACGCCATCCATATGAACAATAAATGTATTATCTGTAAGTGTGAATTAAATAAGAGGACTTATATTATCTGCGAAGATTGTTTTGAAAAATGCATCTCTCAATTGGAATTAACTGATTTTCACAAAAATAGAGAGGCTATCTTTATTATGGATTAGGATGATAAAAGTAATATAAACAATGAAAAAGTTAATAAATAAACTATAATTCTTACCACAATGCAAAACACAAGAGGTAATTACCATTGAAGAATGAAATCACGATAAATTTTCCAAAGGACATCAGAGAGTACTGCCCAAAATGTAAGTGTTACCTATATCCTGTAAAAGATCATATTTGCTACTTCTGCAAAAGTAAAACTATTCCCCATAAAGAATAAAAATAATTAAGAATTTTTAAAAGAATTCTCTTCAAATTCCTTATGAATTTGCTGCATCCATTCAGGTATAGATATTTTGTCCTCAGGGTAAAAGTTTCTAACATACGGTTTGATATCAACTACAGGACTACCATCGACCGCATCCAGCCCCGTAACCTCTAAAACATTCCCTCTTATACCATGCAAACGGACAACAGTCATAAGTATAGGATTTGGTCTTGCAGGGCTACATGTGGCAAATATACCTACCTTTGAAAAACATTCTCTTCCCATAGGATGTACTTTTGTCAAAGATCGACTTTGCTCTGGAACTTTATGGGCCCAGTATAAAATTATAAGATGGGAATATTTTTCAACCCCTTCAAGGATATCTATGATATCATTATCAATAATAATTTCTGATATTTCCTCATTGATTTGACGAATTTGTTTCATATTGGCTTTGTTCTGTTCCTTCATCTTTATTCCCTCATTTCCGGCAACAAGGGAGGGTTCATTATTGTTATTTCTTACAATACCAATCGGCCTTACTATCAAATTTCCTGCATTTTTATTATCTTTAATCATGTTTCAACCTTCTAACTCTATAGATAGATTTTTATCAAAGTTATCTTATTCTTATTCCGTCCCCAGTTAATTTATTATATCTGCTCTTTGAACAAGGATAGCAATAATTTCCTCCGTTGCTTTTAGATATCCTTGTAGCCATTACGTTTTCCTTACAACAATCACATAAAATGCTATCATATATTGGGGCATATTCTGGGATATCTGCCTTCACTTTTTTTATTGAAAAAAGGCTATCAAAGTCCATTTTAAGCATGTTAAACGAGACCTCTTTTCCATATTGTTTAAATAAAGAATAATCTTCTTCGTTTCCAGCCCTATCTCTTACTACTTTATTAAATAATTCAAAATACTCAGGAAAGTTTTTTTCAAGACCATTTCTGTAATCAGGATTAACAGAAACTCTTATCCCATTGCCATCTCTTCTAGATAGTGTTACGGCATTTTTTCCAAAATCCCGATAAATAAGGGCATTATTTCCAAATGTACATCCAGTAACATATTGGACGCCATCTGACATGCAATTATTTGCTTCAACAATAGCGATTACTTCTTCCATCCCATCTGAAATTTCTTTGATTTCATTCATCAGATAAGCGCTTGCCCTAACTCCAAGGGATAATCCCGGGCAATAGTGGCCATGAATTGTTCCTGCCGTAATGAGTAGTTTTTCTAAATCATTCTCAGCAATGTACCTAGTTATTTCTGATCTTGGATTGTTTTTTAGGTAGCTTAGATTTTCAGCTTCTTGACCCTTTTCATCAAGAAAAGCAGAGTACGGTTTTATATCAATAACAGGTGTTCCATCGATTGCGTCAAGTCCCTTTACTAGAAGCTCGTTACCTTTTCTTTCCAATAGCTCTACCGTAGTTAGGCCTATATTTGTCGGCCTTCGTGGGCTTCTAGAAGCAAAAACACCTTTTACTTCGCCCCCATACCTAGGGCCAATAAGTTCAAAATCTTTAGAAAGATGAAAAACAAACATTACCTGGAGATATCTGCTCTCCTCTATCTTATATAGTCCATCTTCAAAATCTTTGTCTACTATGATTGTACTCTCTGTCTTTCTTAATATATTTGGGTCTACTTGCTCCCTAAAATTATTTTTTACTGTTCCTATCTTTTTAATATGCTCCATTATTTTTCCTCCCCACTGGAATAACAAACGGGTAGCCATCGTGCTCCTTAATATAGACATCCACACCATATACTTCTTTAATTAATTTTGGAGTAATTATATCGTGGCCTCCAACTGAATCAATCATTCCCCCTTTTAAAAAGATGAATTTGTCTGAAAATCTTAGGGCGGAATTAATATCATGCATTGTCATTATAACTGATACATCATGTCCATCCACAATTTCTGATAAGAGGTACAGTATTTCCTGCTGATTTTTAAGATCTAGACTTGATGTAGGTTCATCCAATAATAGTATTTTTGGCTCTTGAACTATTGCTCTGGCTATTCCGACTTTTTGTAATTCTCCACCACTTAACTCATCTAAATACCTTAAAGAGAGATCTTCCATGTTTAATTTTTTCATGGCAGAGTTAACTAATGAAATATCCTTGTTAGATACATCCCACTTTATATGGGGTTTCCTACCAAGTAAGATGGCATCAAATACAGTTATCCTTACAGTTTCGTTTCTTTGTGGAACATAACCTAACTTCTTTGCTATTTCTATTCTTTTAATATTCATAATATCTTGATTCTCTACCAGTATACTTCCACCTTGTGGCCTTAGAATTCTATTTATGCATTTGAGAAGTGTAGTTTTGCCCACGCCATTTGGGCCTAATATACTTAAAATTTCATTCGACTCTAAATTAAAGTCTATTTGATTGAATATTTCTTTATTTTTATAACTAAATTTTAAATTAGATATTTCAAGCATCATCTTCTTCCTCCTTTTATCAATAGGAAGATAAAAATTGGTGCACCCATAAATGCTGTTAAAATTGCTACAGGTAAAACATGTGGGGCAACTATCAATCTGGCTGCAGTATCAGAAAGTGACAATAGTATACCTCCCATTAGGATAGACCCTGGTATTAGAAAACGATTGTCGTCACCGATTAAGATTCTTACTATATGCGGACATACAAGCCCTACAAATCCAATAACACCAAGGAAAGCTACAATAACTGCAGTAACAAGAGAGGAAACAATCATCCCTATTAGGCGAATTCTTGTGACATCTACGCCTAAACCTAAAGCAGTGTCATCACCTGCGTCAATTGCATTATAGTTCCATCTATTTATGAAAAAGTATATTGCGGCCAATATTACTACAATTGATATTATGCTTAATTCTCGCCAATCGGCTCTTGCAACATCACCAAAAGACCAAAAAACAACAGCTGCTAACTGCACATCATCGGCAAAGAATTGAAGAAACATTGTTCCTGCTGTAAATAGGGACGATAAAGCTACTCCTGCTAAGATCATTACTTCAGGTGAAGCTTTTTTCATATGGGCTATTCCCAATATGAACGCAGTTGCAAGTAGACAAAAGATAAATGCAACTATAGTTGTGGTATATGGATTATTGATTACTATGGCATCCATAGCTCTACTACGCATAGTTCCTGTACCCAAAATCATCACAGAAAATGCTGCACCAAATGCCCCGGCGTTAGAAATTCCTAGGGTAAATGGAGATGCCAATGGATTCCTTAAAATCGATTGCATTGCAACACCCGCAACACCGAGTCCAATCCCAGCAGCTACTCCCGTTAAAGCCTGAGGTAAACGAATATTCCATATAATTGTATGCCAAGTACTAGACTGGGCATTACCAATTAAAACTTTAAAAACCTCAGGTAATGGTATGTTTACTGCCCCCACAGAGACAGAAAATGCAATTGAAAATATTAAGAATAATAAACTACCAATTAAAAAAATCATTTTTTTCCATACATAATTAAGATATCCTTCTGGCAATTCCGATTCATTTAAGTGCATCTTATTCCTCCCTTTGTAAAAAAATAAAAATGTCTAGGTTTACTAGACATCATATATCTAATTTTTTAAAGCCTATATTATTGAACTCAGAGTTTAATTCACTAAACACAGCTTTACCAAATAAAAATGTATAAATTTCGTCTGCTTTTTTAACTGGATCTATATCTGAGAATTTTTCTGGATAAATAACTTTTCCGACGAAGTAAGCATCAGCTAAAACTGATCCTTGATTTGCATTATACCAATTATAGGGTATCACTGCGTAGACTTCTCCAGATTTTACGGCACTTAATTTTTTATATGCTGAGTCCTTTTTCAATTCATCAATTGCTGTATCTGTTTCTAATTGTATTGTAGCAATATCAACAAATAGTATGTCCGGATCCCACTCTACTATCTTTTCTTTAGCAACTTCTGTTCCTTGGCTCCCCAATGCTGAAGCAACGTTATTTGCATTTACAAAGATAAATGGGGGGTAACCTGGCTCTGTTGAATGTAAACCGTGTGGGCCTGCCCTCGCCACTCCACCAATGTATACTGATTTTCTCTGGGATTCAGGTACATCCTTTGTCCTGTTGTTTAAATCTTCAATCCCCTTATCAAAGAAGGATATTACTTCTTCTACTCTAGCTTCTTTGTTCATTACTTTTGCCATAATTCGCCAGGTTTTATACATTTCACTCCTATTTTTACCAAGATCTCCATAGTTTAATGCAACTACTGGAATTCCAGTTTTAGTTTGAAGTTTATCGGCATCTTCAATTGTTGTTTGAACTTTGAATATTATTTGGGGATTCAAAGCAATTATTTTTTCGGGATCGTCTTTTCCACGAAACTCTCCAAATATTGGGTAGTCTCTAAATTGTCTATTTGCAATTGCATATGGTCTTGCATCAAACTTAGAAGTTCCTTTTTCAATGTCATCTACACCGACTATTTTATCGTGAGCTTGTAGATAAGTTAGGTACCTTAGGCACCCTGAACCTGAACAAATTACTTTAGTTGGATTTACAGGTACAGTTACTTCTCGTCCGAGCGAATCGGTTATTTTCATTGTTTTTTGTGAAGTATCCGTTGTGTTGCTAGTGCATCCTGCTGACAAAAACATTGCAGCTACTAACACTGCAATAATAAAAATATTTGCACACATTTTTTTATTTTTGATAAAAACACCTCCGCCAAATAGAATAAGTATTCTATTTATAAGTATTACGTTTTTTTGATACGTGCTACTATTTTTATAAAATCTATCTTTAATAACACTTGATAAATTTTTCAATTGCAGCATTGATTCTGTTTCTAGCTTTACTTGATATACTAATTGTCAAAATTCTTTGTAAAATCTAAGTTATTTTCCTTCTCTATTTCTGAGTAAGGAGGATATAATTAATCAATGCAGTTATAGTCTTTTTCTATAAATATATGCTTTGTTGAATAATTCCAAACAAACGACAATTATCTCTAACTTGCCCTTTCTTTACCTTTAGCTTTACACTAGCTGTTGCAGTTGGTCATCAGCAGAAATTCATCATCACTTCCTTTTGTGCCATGTCAAATCGTTTGGCGGTAGTTCCTTCGCCAAATGAGCGCTTGACCGCAGAGAAATATGATTCTATGCGCCACCGCTTGTCATATTCGTATTTCTCTTTCCATGAAATCTAGCCAATCTTTTTCACTTCCCACATTGACTTAGCACGCAGAGGCGACCTAAGGGGCGTGTTGAGACATTTTTTTGTATCTTTATTATTGAACTGCATTCTTTTTAGCGGCAATATCAACCATGTTTCTTGTGTCGTAGGCTCCGTCTGCTATAAGAACTTTGAAAGCTACCCCATCAGCTAAAAAATGCTCATTTAGCTATCGTGGGCATCTCTATCTGTAACAACTATACCGATTAGTTTTCCTGTCTTAGCGTCGATGGCAGCATGCGCCTTTAGGTAGTTCTTATTTTTCCCGTAGAGGTAGTTTATCCAGCTCCCGGCATCAGTCATCTTAAATCCGGTGCTGTCGCTTACCACAGTAAGCTCTGAAACATCTTCTATCACCTCAAGCTCAAATTTCATCTGAAGTATTCTCCGTCAGATGGTGGCGTAGTCTGCCGACTTGATCTTAGGTGAATACTTGGATATAGCTTGAAGAAAGCCTTTGGTCTACCTACACCTTAGCCCGCAGACTGTCCTTACAGTTGTTACAAATCTGATGAAAGATTCCTGGTAGGGGATATGATCTTCTGACCTTATCATTGTTCATTAGAGCTAGCTCTTTGTTCAATATATCGTTTAAAAAATCAAAAGATTGATAAACTACCACAATGACTTGCTTAGTATTTCTCTACTGTTAATAACTCTGCATTCTATAACAAGGGAAGTTTCATTGACAAATGATTTTATTCGTTTTTCAGTATGTCCTACCATCCCTCCGCTTGTAAGGATAAGGCATTGTTTTCCAGACAATGAAGTCAAAATAGATTTATCAATAACGTTGGAAGTTACATCAAGGCTAATATTGTCCTTGCTACAAATAGATTTGCTTTTAGAGCCCATTGCTCCCACATATTGGATCTTATATTCACCGATAATATTCTGGACTTCTTGAAAGTCATAAAAATCAGTATTATAGATATATATTCTTCCAATATTCTGATGATTGTGGAACTCAATAATTGCATTGTTATCTTGGGACTTATAAAAAACAGTTCCCTTCTTAAAGTAGTGATCATTTGGAACATCGTTAAACTCAACTAGATCCCCAACTTTTTTGTCTGAAGAAATCTTCCTCCACTTTAAATTAGAAGGTTTTAAGAAACCGACTAATTCCAAAAGATTTTTCGGAGTTTTGCCGTCTGTGGCTAAATTTCTATTTACAAGTTCATTATATATCTGAATTATAAGGGGAGTTTTAAGATGTGTTTTTTTAATTAGTTCCTTTTCTTTAAACAGCGTATCTGGAGTTCCCTGGCCAACTATCTTTCCGTCAGCCATTAAATAAACGTAATCAGACCATTGATAAGCCAGCTCGATATCATGGGTAGAAATTATTATTGTTTTGCCGTAGCTATTGAGCTCATTTAGTATGTCCATAACTTCATTGGCGCCTCTAGGGTCAAGATTAGACAGTGGCTCGTCCAAAACGATGATGTCAGGTTCCATTACAAGTATGCCTGCTATTGCAGCTCTTTTCTTTTGGCCACCACTTAAATGATGAGGGGATTTTTCTTTTATATGGAGGAGATCAACATAATCCAAAGCCAATTCAGTGTACTTTTTAACCTTATCTTCATCCCATCCAAGATTCATAGGGCCAAACGCCACGTCCTGATAGAGAGTTGGTGCAAAAAGTTGATCATCCGGATTTTGGAATACCATCCCAACTCTTTTTCTGATTTCAACTAGATTTTTACTGCTATATTTCATTTTTTCTCCATTAAATATAATCTCTCCTTCAGTTGGGGCATGAATCCCATTAAACATTAAAAAAAGAGTGGATTTTCCAGCTCCGTTTGGGCCTACAAAGGATATTTTTTTACCTGCCTCTATTCTGATATTTACCCCCTTGAGGGCCTCAAACCCATCTCCATAAGTATATCTGACGTTTTTAGCTACAATGATAGGATTAGTCATAAAATCACTCCAATTCCCACATTTCTCGTAGTATATGTTAAGATTATTATAAATAAAAGATACAATATTGACACCACTGCTTCTCTCAAAGATATAGGTTTGGTGTCTTTAAAAATAGATATTTTTCCATCATAGCATCTTGAATTCATGGCAATGTAAAGCTTTTCCCCTTGATCCCAAGTCCGTATAAATAATGTGCTTGCAAGTATGGCAAGAGAATGCATCCAATTCTTAAAAGAGATGTATCCCATTCTCATATTTTGAGCATCTTCCATTTTCATTGCCAAATCCAAGAATACAAATATATACCTATATATCAGCATGGATAATTCAATAAATATTTCAGGTAATTTTAACTCTTTTAAAACATAAAATAGATGTGTTACAGGTGTAGACAGGGATAAGAAGTAAAGGCAACTCAGTCCAGAAATTGAGCGTGAAAAAACAAGGACCGCCATATTCAGCCCCCCCATAGTTATTGATAATTTATAATTAAAGATATTAAATGAAATAATATCGGGGCCTGTTCCAAAAAAGAATAATATAATTAAAATTCCAAATATCAAAAAAGTACCTGGTATTAATAATAACTTAAGATAAATTTTGACAGGTACTTTATTGAGATATATAATCGCTAAACCAAAAAAAAGTGAAATAATAATAGGAGTAACTGGTGATGTGGACATTACCCCTATTATCATAGAAGACAAGGCCAGCAATACTTTAAGCTCAGCATTTTTGTATCTAAGTGGGCTAATTATGGCATAGTCTTCTAATATCGTATGCACAGATTGTACACCTTAATGCCATTTTTATTGTTTGCCTTTGTAAAATCCTAGGAAATACCCTATTATTAGTCCACCTATGGCTGCCTGGAGACTAAAGAATAAACTTTCAATCTCTCCGCTTGGCGGTTCCCATAAAGGTTGTACTATAGGTTCAAATTCTGGATTTAACTCAGCAATTACATCCCCAGCCTCATCGTCAGCTCCGCCCCATTCAAAACTGCCGGTTGAAGATACAACTACAAATGCAACTGCAAATATTAGGATTGAGATAATTGCTATTATTTCTCCTTTCATGCTTTTGCACCTCTGCCTAATACTTCTTTTACTGTTTCTTTTGGCATTACCTTCATCTTTACGAGTATATCTGATCTAACCTGTAAAACATACTTTAAAAGTAGTGCAGTGAGAACACCTTCCATTAAAGCAAGTGGTACTTGTGTAACGGCAAATACTGTGGCGAAAGAAGCAAATGAAGTCATGAATCCACCTTCTGCAGCAGGAAATGCCAAGGCGAGTTGAATTGAGGTCATTACATACGTAAACCAGTCAGCAAATGTTGCAGCAAAAAAAGCGGCTATGTAAAAGTTGATTTTGACCTTCATTAGTGCTTTATAGATAATATATCCAAATATAGGGCCAACTATACCCATCGAAAATGTGTTTGCCCCGAGTGTTGTAAATCCTCCATGAGCCAAAAATAATGCTTGGTATATCAAAGATATGAAAGACAAGACCGCAGTTACGAATGGACCAAAAATAATTGCTCCTAGTGCTGTTCCTGTAGGGTGTGAACAACTGCCAGTGACCGAGGGTAGTTTCAGCGAAGATAAGACAAATATGTAAGCACCTGCTACAGCCAATAGTGGCAATATTTCTCTGTTTTGCTTGACTAACTTATTGATTTGATAGATTCCATATATTATAAATGGAACTGCCAAAACAAACCAAATAATCCACCAAGGAGATGGTAGAAATCCTTCCATTATATGCATTTATTTTCCTCCTTTATGGATGGTGACACCATCCATTAACAAATAACAACATTTTTTATTTATAAATATATTGGTTATTGGTAAGAATTCATTTTATAAACAAAGATTATTTAATCTGTCTATTATCTTTGATTTTTCTGAATATATGGCACCGTAATATATCTTGGGTCTTTCAATCAATATCACTTTAATGCCATCTTCAATTGCAGCTTCAATTTTGTTTCTAGTCCCGCCCTCTTCTCCGCCATCTTTAGTTACCACAAATTCAATGTCAAATTGCCTGTAAATTTCTCTGTTAAACTCTTTAAAAAAAGGTCCTTGAATAGCAATTATATTTTTAGGGGAAAATCCAAGTTTTTCACATTTTTCCAAAACGACTGACGAAGGTAAAACCCTTACAAAAAGTCTATTTATACCAAGTTTAGAAAATACTTCAAGATTATTGCTTCCAATTGTAAGCATTATATTGCCAGTCGTATCCTTTAACACCTCTGCAGCCTCATTATAACTTTTTACTCTCACTACTCCACTAATCTCAGTTTCTAATCTCTCATATCTAAGATAAGGGATGTTTTTATCCTTGGCCACCTTAATTGCAGTTCTTGATATATTCTCTGCATATGGATGGCTCGCATCAACAATGCATTTGATATTATTGTGCTCAATTACACCAATCATATCATTATAGTCCTTTTTTCCATAAATAACAGTTAAATTTGGGTGTTCTCCCAATAGATCTTTACCATACTTTGTAGCGGTACTGGCAAGTACCTTAAAATTGCTGTTTAGGATATCTTTAGCTAAATCCCTTCCATCCTTTGTCCCGCCTATTAAAAGAATCATATGTTATATCCTCTTGGGGTTATCATGAAATTATCCTTTACATATGTTCTGGAGTTTCCTATAATTATCAGTGTGCTCATGTCAATTTCATGTTCAAGCATTTCATTGATGTCTGTGATAATAACTTTTTGACCATCTCTCATTGCATTTTTAACTATCCCCACGGGAGTATTAAGATCCTTATAGGACAATAGAATTTCTCTCGTCTTGAATATCTGCTCTCTTCTTCCTTTGCTTTTTGGATTATAGATGCAGATGACAAAATCACCTTTTCCAGCACAATGGATTCGATTTTCTATTATCTCCCATGGAATTAAAAGGTCGCTGAGGCTAATCACAACATGATCTTCCGTAATTGGTGAACCCAATAACGATGCTGCAGCGAGATAAGATGTAACTCCCGGAACTACCTCAACATAAATCTCTTCTTTTGTTTTTGTAATAAGCTCAAGTAGTATTCCAGCCATCCCATAAATGCCGGGGTCACCACTACTTATTAAAGAAACTACTTTTCCCTCTTTTGCATAATCAATACACTGATTACATCTTTCTACTTCCTTAGTCATCCCAGAAGAAATATATTCTTTTTCTGGGAAAAAAGGTTTGATTAATTTTATATAACTCGAATAACCAACTATAATATCAGAATCTTTTAAGGAATTCTTGGCTCTTGTGGTGAGGTAGTCATAATCACCTGGCCCTATCCCAACAACAAATATTTTACCTTTCATATTTCCCCCCAGATAGCTATTGTTATGCCATCATAAGATTTCTTTTTTGAGATAAATCTGCCTTTCTTACTAGAAGACAGGTACGCCACGGGTTCACAAACTGCCCCAACGCCAATCGATTTTTTAACAAAATCCGACTTTTCAAACTTATCTTCTATTTTTAAGATATCTTCTTTTTTGATATATTCTAAAGACAAGTTAAAATATTTAACAGCATCGGATAGACCTTTATCTTCTTTTTTAATATCTATAGTTGCAATTTTTTTAATGCTTCTCGGGTCAATATTGTTAGCTTCTAATTCATTTTTTATTGCAGAAATAATACTTTCGGCCAATATGCCTTTCTTTGCACCAAGCCCCAATACTATGTTTTTTGGAACTAATCTAACGTGTGGTTTTGGCACACTTATGATTTTATTTGAAACAATTATAATTCCAGAGTATTCATCTATTTCTTCCAAGTTATTGATTTTTTTGATATTATCAGGAATAGAGAAATTAATTGGTATCTCTGTAAAAATTCCAATCTTATAACCGTTTACAATATTAGAAGTGATCTCTTTGGCAGTGTTCATGTTATCAATTTCACAGCCCAAGAGCATTGCAAGATTATCAACTGCCATGGATCCAATTACATCGGAGGCTGTTGTGATTACAGGTTCAGAACCTATTTTTTCTGAGAGAAGTCTTGCGGCATCATTGGCCCCGCCCAGATGCCCAGACAATAAGCTTATGACATATTTTCCTTTTTCATCCATGACTAGGATTCCTGGATCTTGAGTTTTATTAATAATTAGATTAGCTATTGAACGAACCACTATACCTGATGCCATGATAAAAACTAGGATATCATATTCATGAAATATTTTAGAAATAAACTCATTAAAATTGCTGCCTGTTGGCCTTGATTGATCTGAACTCCATTTGGGATTACTATAAAGGTCAACATTATCAATTACACTTTTTATTTTTAAACCAAGTTCAAGAGCTCCTTTTGTCAGAGTAATGACTGCCCATCTCACTTAAGTAGCACCCCTATATTCGTGGCTAAAGGATTTATCATAGAGTTTTGACCTTTCATAATCGGAAGATAAAAAGTCTCCAACTAGTATAATTGCAGTCTTCTTAATCCCGGCTTTTTTTACAATGCCAACAATATTCCCCAGAGTCCCTCCCAGAATTTTTTGATCCTTCCATGTGGCTTTGTAAACAACTGCAACGGGGGTTGAACCATCATAATTTTTTAAAAGTTTTTTTACAACATCTTCAATCATAGAAACTGATAAAAATATTGCCATTGATGCCCTATGTGAAGATAGTTTTTCTAAGTCTTCCTTCTCAGGAACCTCTGTTCTCCCACTTATTCGGGTACAGATAATGGTCTGTGAAACATTTGGTAAAGTAAATTCCTTTTTCAAAACTGCGGCTGCTGCAACAAATGAACTTACACCAGGTATAACTTCATATTCAATCCCATCTTCCTCTAAAAGGTCCATCTGCTCCTTTATTGCACCATATATACTTGGGTCTCCCGTGTGAACCCTTGCAACTACTTTACCCTCTAAGACATTTTTTTTGATGACGTCTATAATTTCTTCAAGATTCATCATTGCACTATCATAGACTAAAGAATCAGACTTCCTACTGCTAAGTATTTCTTTATTCACTAAAGACCCGGCATATATAATAACGTCGGCACTATCTATTATCTTTTTACCTTTTATAGTTATTAGGTCAGGGTCTCCTGGGCCAGCACCAATAAAAAATACTTTAGTCAATAAATCCCTTCTTTTTTATTATGATTGAAGATAAGTAGGGTATATCGTTTTTGATATCCCCCAATTTATTAGAAATCTTTTCTTCCTTTGTCCCTATTTTTTGGGCAAGTATAAAATTTCCAGTTAAGTTTAGTGATTCTATAATTTCAGCTATTAAAACAGAATTAGCGGATGGTTTCATAAGCACAATATTATCAAAATCCTTAATAGAGTTAAAAATAAAACCTGAAGATTCTTTTGTAACAGGTATTATTGCTATTGTCTCGTTACCGGAGGCAAGTGGCGTATTGATTCTACTACAAATTGCGCAGAAAGAAGTTATCCCCGGTATAGTTTCAATTTCTATATCCCTTTTTTTCAAATATTCAAGCATATAAGAATAAGTGCTATAGATTGTAGGGTCCCCCAGCGTTATAAATGCAAGAATTTTTCCTTTATTAATTTCAGATTCAATTATATTTGCATTTTTTTCCCAAATTGATTTTAATTTGTCCTCTTCGTAACTCATAGGAAAAGTAAGGTAGATTATTTCGACGTCGTCCCTTAGATATTTCTTCGCAATCTCATACGCAACACTGCCCTTGTTCTTTGAAGATTCTGGAGAAATTACGGCACCAACAGTTTTTAGTGTATTTACAGCCTTTATCGTAATAAGATCAGGGTCTCCAGGGCCTACACCAATACCATATAATTTTCCTTTCATTTTATTTCCTCGTTGCAGAGATTATGAAAATTGGATTTCTGCTTTCCATCATGGTAAGTTTCCCAATGTTTTTTCCTTTAGATACAAAAACATGACATATTTCAATATCTTCATAGTCCCCATTCCTAATAAGTTCAAGCGATTGAGAAAGAGTTTCGAGGGTTATTGCTAGTATCACCAAACGACCTTCTGATTTTAAATTAAGGTGAAGCCAGTCAAATATCTCATTTAACTTTCCGCCACTCCCCCCTATCAATGCCCTGTCTATGCTTGGAACGGTGGACAAGCTATCGGGTGCTACCCCTTGTATAATAGTAATGTTCTTTATTCCAAAGTAATTTACATTTTTTTCAATTGTACCTATTCTTTCTTTTTTCATCTCAATGGAATATACCAATCCCTTATTTGAAATTAGTGCTGCCTCAATCGAAATTGAACCTGTGCCGGCCCCTATGTCTAGAATATTACTATCCTCTTTAAGTCTTAATTTTGATAGTGCCAATACCCTGATTTCTTCCTTTGTTATTGGTGAGTTATCACTAGAAAAATTTTCATCTGGGATACCTGCTGTTCGGAAGTTCCAATTAAACGCCATCAATTATCACCATTGCACTTAACCCATCACTTGTAATTTTTGAAATATCAATAACTGTACCAACAATGATTTTCTCATTTTCATAGGAAAGATCTTGACCTAAATATATTGTTTTTTCTTTAATGCCTGCATCAAGTAATATTTGGGCCACTATTTCAGGTTTCATCTTGTTATCCATTAGAACTCCAACTTTCCTATTTTTTTTAACTATATCTACTATATCAACGTCCCTACCATGAAGACTACAAAAAAACGAATCATTCCAGGATTCACCTATTTTGGAGAATAGATACTGGATAGAAGATATACCGGGGATTACATCAAGCATTTCTTTACCAAAATATCTTTTTAGATACTCCAACATCCCATAAAATCCTGGATCGCCTGAGAGTATTACAACTAATTTTTTATCAATGTAATTTTTCTTTATGAATTCAATGACATCGTTCAAATTATTTTTTATGATGAAGATTTCTTTTCCTTTGATGTCAATTGAATCCAAAATTCTTTTTCCACCAACTACGATATCTGCTTCTTTGATTTTTTTCATTGCTATGGGGATAATATAATCAATATTTCCAGGCCCGCCCCCAACAACATATATTTTATTCATCATACCACTTTGAACCCTTCTATCATGTTTTCTGCATTTTTACTCATACCCAGCAAACCGTGTTTTAAGGAATATATGACGCAACTAACTTCAATTTTATTTTGTGTACGTTTAGTGCATCTTTCTGATATCTTCTCGGCCAGTATATTGAAAACATCTTTTAATCCATCCTTTAATATGTAATCAACTGCCTCTTCGGTAGTGTTACTCTCCATGATTTCTTTAATTAATCTTGTGTCACATTTAATTAAGGCACAATTTGCAGCAAGTGTTTCCATCCTCGAATCAGTTATTTTGCTGTGTGTGTTAAAGGAGCCTGATGCCACCTTTACAAGTTTACCAATATGCCCCACTAAGAGGATTTTTTCAATACCAAATTCACAAGCTTTGTCCAGCATGTCTCCAACAAAGTTACTTATTTTTACAGAAGGTATTTTATCGAGATTTAGCTCTTTCTTTAGAAAATTAATACCATAATTTCCTGGGACAAATATAATATTTTTTTCTCCTTCCTCTTTTAGGATGGATATTTCAAGTATAATAGCTTCCTTCAGTGCCTCTTCTGACATTGGCTCTACTATCCCTGAGGTGCCAATAATAGATATACCACCAACTATCCCAAGATCCGGATTAAATGTTTTTTTTGAAACTTCTTCACCCTTTGGGACAAATATTTCTATCTTAATCCCACAATCGTTAGGTAATATCTCTGAGACTGATTCACGAATCATTTTTAACGGCACAGGATTTATTGCATAACTACCAACAGGTATTGAAAGGCCTTTTTTAGTTACTTTTCCAACTCCTTTTCCACCTGTAATTGTAATCCCATTTTCAGCTTTTTTGACTCTCGCGCATATTTCTAATCTATTTGTAACATCAGGGTCATCACCTGCATCTTTAATAACGCAGCAGGCCACTGAATCTTTTTCTATGATAATATTATGCAGATCTAGAGATAAATCCCATCCTTTTGGAGTTACAATTGAAACTTGATTAATCTTCTTGTTACTAAATAGCATAAAAGCTGCCGCTTTTGATGCTGCAGCCGCACATGTGCCAGTAGTATAACCATATCTTAATTTCTTACCGTTCTTTATAATAAACTTTTCCATAGGAATACCTGGATTACTCTATCATGTAAAGCAAGGCATTAATTATTGCTGCTCCAACTGTGCTTCCACCTTTACGACCAAGAGTTGTTATATATGGAACTTTAGTTTTAATCAAAGCTTCTTTTGACTCCGCTGCACCAACAAAACCAACTGGTACCCCGACGATAAGGTCGGGGAATAATTTCTTTGAATTAATTGCATCGATAAGTGTAAAAAGAGCCGTGGGTGCATTTCCATTTACAAATATCTTTATCTTATCGTTGAGTATTGCCTTTTCCATTGCTGCCATAGATCTAGTTACGCCTTTTGATCTTGATTCTTCAATAACGTCATCATCACTTACGTAGCATAATACCTTGCCACCAAACTTTGAGAGAATTCTTTTGTTTATTCCTTCCGAAGCCATTTTTGTATCAGTATAAATATAAGATCCTTTTTTCAGAGATTCAATAGCATTGTCAATGGCCCCTTCGCTTATCTTAATAATACTTGCATACTCAAAGTCGGCCGTTGTATGTATGACTCTCTTTATAACTTTACCATGACTTTCTTCAAATTTAATATCTCCTAACTCTTTTGTAATTATTTCAAAACTCTTTTTTTCAATTTTAACAGGATCCTTTTCAAATTCAATCATTTTGTTCAACTCAAGCCATTATTTAATATATCTTCAATCATTTTGTAATTAAGTTCTTTTTGTGATAAATATAAAAAGTTATCAATATTTTCAATCCAAATATTTCTGATATCCTCTGTATTACAGTTTATTTGTGAGGAAATATTTTTCATACCCAGACTATCCTCTTCAGGGAACATAAAATTATGGTAAGACAACACGCCCAAGGTAGGCACCCTAGTTATTTTTTCAAGTTGGATTATTCCGCTTGCCAGTATGGAACGTTCTCCTCTAAATTTATTAATTATAAATCCTTTAACATATTTCTTATGTTCGGCGGGGAGAAGAGAAAAAGTTCCATACAATCCGGCGAATACTCCACCGATATCTATATCGCCAACAATAATTACTGGGGATTTTGTGATTTCTGCTGTTTTCATATTAGCTATGTCATACTTGGAAATATTAATCTCAACAGGTGAACCTGACCCCTCACAAATGACTATGTCATATTTTTTTGAAAGATTTAAGTAGCAGTCATGTATTTCCTTTAATAATTCCGCTCTAATGTTTTCCATTTCAGATTTCTTAAAATCCCCCAATGGTTTTCCTTTAAGAATAATCTGATATGAACTATTCCCCTTTGGCTTTAGTAGAATTGGATTCATATCATATTCAGGTTCTATGTTAGAAACCCATGCTTGGAAACTCTGGGATATGCTTATTTCATGGCCTTTATCTGTGATGAAGGAGTTTAGGGATAAATTTTGAGCTTTGAATGGTGCAACTGAAAATCCTTTTTTATAAAAATACCTACATAATAAAGCTGTTAGAATACTTTTCCCAGCTCCTGATGTTGCTGCCTGGACCATTAAGGATAAGCTCATGGTGAATCCTCCAAGCCAATAATAGTGCAAAGTTGATGCATATCTATATTTTCTTCAAAAGTTTTCGCTAGCTTCTCAAGGCTTAAATCTATTACATGATTATAGTCAAAGTATGTCTCTTTAGTTGTATCTATTTTCTTAGATATCAAACTTAAAAAATATTTTCTAAATGAAGGTAAATCAAATATGCCATGTATATATGTTCCCATTACTTTGAGATTAGTATCTATGCAACCTTCAAAATGTGTCCCGTTAACATCGTATATTTGAAAAATTGGTTTATTTCCATGTGTTATTGTTTTACCTGTATGGATTTCATAGCCTCGGACAAGGCCATCCCCTACTCTGTATTCTTCGAGGACTTTACCATTCACCTGTACAGTTTTTTTATCATATAAGTCAAAGTAAGTAGAAACATCTAGAAGATCCAGGCCTTCGTACTCTGCTTCGCCTTCGCCTTCCATGCCTTTGTCAATAATTTTTTTACCAAGCATTTGGTATCCGCCACATATTCCAATTATGGGGATAGAGCCTGACCTTTTTTTTATTGATTCAAAGAATCCTTTTTGTTTTAACCATTTTAAATCTTCAACGGTATTTTTAGTTCCTGGGATAATAATTGCATCGACCTTCTTGACTTTTGTTGGATCATCAATAAAAATCACTGAAACATTTTTCTCTAAATCTAGTGCATCAAAATCTGTAAAATTAGATATCCTTGGAAGTTTGATTACACCTATTAAAATTTTTGAACTGTCCATCTCTTCTGACTTTATAAACATTGAATCTTCCATTGGAAGATTAAGCTCTATATGTGGAACAATGCCCAAAACTGGGACACCGACTAATCTTTCAATTTCTTCTATTCCGTTATGAAGAGAAGATTTATCTCCCCTTAGATTATTTATTATTACTCCTTTGAACCGTTTCCTATCTTTATCATGAAGTAAGTTCAATGTTCCATAGATATATGCAAAAGATCCACCCCATTCTATATTGACAACTAATATACATGGAGCGTCTGCAATCTCCGCAGTTTTCATATTTGCTATTTCACTATCCCTTATGTTAATTTCTGTCGGACTTCCTGCTCCTTCGATTACAACGACATCATTTAATCTTCTAAGAAAATGGAGATTGCTCCTTACAATTTCAAGGCCTTTTGACCTTGTAAAGGAATAATACTCTTCAACGTCCATATCTTTGTAAGGTTTCCCCTCAATTACAACTTGAGATACGTTGTCCTTTTTCGGTTTCAACAGGATAGGATTCATGTATGCCCTAGGTTTAATCCTTGCAGCCTTTGCTTGGAGATCTTGGATGCTTGCAATTTCTTCTCCGAATTCAGTCACAAAGGAGTTAAGTGACATGTTTTGGGATTTAAAGGGGGCTACCTTATAACCTCTGTTTGATAGAATCCTGCACAGGGCCGCAACTGTTAAAGATTTACCTGCGCCAGAGGTGGCTCCCAATATCATGATAGTTTTGGCATATTTATGGTGTGATGTTTCAATTGTTTTTTTTATCGAGAGAATTTCATCTTCAGAACAATTAAAGTATTCATCTTCTAATAACTCAAAGCATTTCTTTGCAATATCATTTCTATGTATCCAGAAACAATCTTTGCAGCTCCATATTTTATTTCCTTTTTTAGAGGTTATTTCTTTTCCGAGAAAAGGATCATTGCAGCGATAAAAAGGACAATAGCAAAATGTACAATCTTGACCATCAAAGTGACAGGGATAATACTCACAGCTTCTGTTACTGCCAATAATCCCGTTTTTAAATTGTTTTTTTACTTCTTCAGTCAAATTTTCTTGAGACATTTTTACCCTAGTTTATTTCTTGCTATACTTTAAACAACTACTAATAAATTTTTGTGGGATCTCTGGAGATGTGGCAAAGTGGATATGCAAATAAGAGGCAATGGTTTTTTTTGATACTAAGCCATCCTTCCCATCTTGAATGCCAACTCCTCTTTTCATCTCATATGCGAAGTTATCTTCATTTAAGCTTGATACTCTTGAATAGTGAAACTCGTGACCCCTGATTATATCATTATTTTTAGAAAGTATATTGTCCTTGGTGACCTTTACTTCTGCATAACCTAGGGCTTGTCTTCTTTCGGTCATTTCAATATCAGCGTCAAAGATTCCTACCATCTTAAAGGACTTGCCATCTAGATTTACTAGTCTCTTGCAGAGGTACATTAGGCTGCCACATTCCGCATATATTGGCATTTCATCCTCAGATTTTTCCCTTACAGTTGCCATTGATGACTTATTAGCTTCAAGTTCTTTTGCAAATATCTCTGGATATCCCCCGCCCATGTAAATGCCATCAACATCAGGGAGTTTTCCTGTGAGAGGGGAAAAGAATTCGATATCAGCACCATAAGATTTTAGGATTTCAAAGTTATCCCAATAATAAAAATTGAAGGCACTATCAAATGCAACTCCAATTTTAATTTTTTTGTCCTCTTTACCAAATAAGGATCTACCTGTATACTCAAGCTCTTCGGCATTTTTTGAAATTTCAATTAATCTGTCTATGTTAACATTATCTTGGACTAAACCTTTAATTATTTCATATTTTTCTGGATTATATAACTCATCAGGAGGAACTAGGCCCAAATGTCTTGAATATAAAATTTCCTCTTTAACACGAGGTATGCCTCCAAGACACTCGACCCCTCTTAATGACTGCTTTAGATAATTTAGATGTTTATCGCTTCCAATATTATTGAATATAACTCCAGCTATGTTTACATCAGGATCATATTTCTGGAATCCCATAGCAATTGCACCAAGACTTCTGGCAGACCCTCTTGAATCTAAAACTAAAATGACCGGGGATTTTAATAATTTTGATAGGTGGGCTGTACTCCCCTTTTCATTTACTCCATCTATCCCATCATAAAAACCCATTACGCCCTCTATGACTGAAATATCCTTTTTTTCTGATGCTTTTAGAAAAATTTCTAGAATAGACTCTTCAAACATCCATGTGTCCAAGTTTCGTGATTTATTTCCAGTCACGATATTGTGATGCATTGGGTCAAGAAAATCTGGGCCCACTTTGAAAGGCTGGACAGAAAGGCCTCTTTCCTTTAATGATAGAAGTATTCCTGTTGTAATAAGAGATTTACCCACTCCACTTCGCTCACCAGCAATTACGAAACGTGGAATTTTCATAGTTTGATTTTAAATTTATTTTATTATAAGATTATCGTAATTTAATTCATGATATAAAAAAAATTAGGAATAATATTATCCCACACATTTAAAGAGATGTTAAACTAAATTTGTTCCCCCCTCTGAAAGCAATTTATCTGTTTTTGACATCTTTATCCTCTCTTTGATTTCAAAAATACCAGTCAATTGATTTAGTAAATCCAAGAGGGATTAATATTTAGATTTACGTAAATATATATTCATATCAAGTAGTTTTCAAATTCCCTGTAGACCGAATATTTTTTAAATAGAAAGAGAATTCAAGAAAATAATTTTATGACAGGACTAATTCAAATTTATACTGGTAATGGAAAAGGTAAAACAACAGCCGCATTTGGGCTTGCCATGAGAGCATCTGGTAGAGGATTAAAGGTAATGATTATACAGTTCATGAAGCAGGGAAATGCTTATGGCGAATATTTTTCTGTAGAAAAAATAGACAATATTGAAATAAAATCATTTGGTAGGCCAACTTTCGTATCTTATGAAAATCCCGAAAACATAGATGTTGATTTAGCTGTGCAAGGTTTAGAATTTGCAAAAAAGGTTTTAGCAGGTACCCAATACGATCTAGTTATTCTAGATGAAGTTCTTGTTGCATTGATGTTTAAATTAATTCCATTAAATAGCCTTATAGAATTACTTAAAAATAAGCATGAAAAAGTTGAAGTTGTTTTGACGGGAAGGGGTGCTCCAAAAACTATTATTGATATGGCAGATTTGGTTTCAGAAATAAGAGAAATTAAACACCCTTATACACAAGGGATTCATTCAAGAAAAGGTATTGATTTGTAATAATTACCGAATTGCAGACCATTTATGAAAAAACGGCATTCAAGGAGATATTATGAATTATGAGGAGATAATTGGCAAAATTAAACCAATAGACAAAGATTCTATGGAAAAAACTCAGAAGAAATTAGATAATCTTACAAAACCACCTGGAAGCCTTGGTAGGCTCGAAGAGTTAGCAAAGGAAATTGCCGGAATGAAAGAGACTTCAAATCCTTCTATTTCAAAAAAGGCAATATTCACATTTGCAGGGGATCATGGGATTACTGATGAAGGAGTTTCTGCGTATCCAAAAACTGTAACAGCTCAGATGGTCTACAATTTTGTAAGGGGTGGAGCTGCGATCAATGTTCTATCTAAAGCTATAGGTGCAGAACTTATAGTTGCAGATCTTGGTGTTGCTGAAGATATATTCTCTGACAGAGTCATTATAAAAAAAGTTGGATATGGAACAAATAACTTCTGCAAGGGACCCGCAATGACAAGGGAAAATGCAATTAAATCAATTAACTATGGAATAGAAATATTCAATCAATTCGGCCCATATGACATAATTGGTATTGGAGAAATGGGGATTGGAAACACTACACCTTCTTCTGCAATAGCATCTGTTTTTACAGATGCCCCCGTTGAAGATGTTACTGGGAGAGGTACCGGTGTTGGCGACGAGGCATACAAAAACAAGGTAAGAATAATCAAAAAATCAATAGAATTAAACAAACCTGATAAAAATGACCCAATTGACGTTCTATCAAAGATAGGAGGATATGAAATAGGTGGGCTTGTGGGGGTAGTACTAGCAGCAGCTATGAAAAGGACACCTGTAGTAATAGATGGCTTCATATCAACATCTGCTGCACTGATTGCTTCCAAGATGAATTCAAATGTATCTGGCTATATAATACCCTCTCATAACTCTGTTGAGATAGGCCATATTAAGATGCTTGAGCAGATGAAAAAAAAACCGTTGTTTGAACTGGATATGAGACTTGGAGAAGGTACTGGTGCTGTAATAGGCATTTCAATCTGCGAAATGTCACTGAAACTATTAAACGAAATGGCTACTTTTGACGATGCCGGCGTTTCAAAAAAGAATTAATAACTTCTATTTAATATATCCAAATCTTTTTTTGTATTTATATTCGGATATTCTTTTATGTTTTCTAAAATTATTATCTCCTCTTCCATTGGCCCATTTATCAATTTTCCATCAATAATGTTTATCCCAAGAGGTACAACTTCAATGCCATTATGTATGAAGTAGGATGTGACTGAAAATTCTTTCATTAATTTTTTTGGAATCATCAAAGAAAGTGCAGGTTTATTCACTTTTCTATAAAGTTCCAATATATCTAGAATTATAGATCTAGAAATTAAAGGAAGATCTCCAGAAACAATTAATAGTGGCTCAAAAAGTTTTTTCTCATTTACTGCCCATGCCATATCTTCGATGAATCCAATGCCAGAAGTTCTAATAATTGAAATATGCTTGTTGGACCCATATTCATTAATTAGGTATTCCTTTGTATTTGGAGAATTATCTGAAACTAGTAAAAATACTTTTTCAATTTTATCAGAGCCAATCAAAGTATCGACAACATGCTTTATGATTGGGTTGCCTCTGTATTGGGACAGTAATTTTTCCTCAAATAAGGAAAATCTTTCTCCTTTACCCCCACACATAACTAGTGCTTTCATAAAATCCACCGTGAAAATATCAAAAAGACAAGTATCGCTATCCTAGAAAATTCTATTCCCGAACCAATCAGATCTCCATTCATAAAACCAAATTCTTTTTTAACAAATAATAGGTAAATAAACGAGAAAAGAACTAAGACTAAGAAAGATAAAATTCCTTTAATCCCAAATAACATTGAAATAACAAAGGCCAATATTAGAGAAAAAATGAATTTTGAAGGCTTCATCTCTCTTATAAAAAGGAGCCCCATCCCTTTATTTAGGGGTTTTCCAAGTCTTAAAAGAAAACAAGCACAAGTTCTGGATAGAAATTCTGCTAAAAGGACATATTGAAAAATAGCAATTCTCTCAAACGACTTTATTTCATAAAATGCTGCTATGAGCAAAAATACTGTAAAAAATCCAGAAAGAATTGAACCTGTGCCTATGAACCTATCCTTCATAACCTCTGCTCTTCTACTTTTATCTCTAACAAAAAGGGCATCACCCATATCAACTGCGCCATCGATATGATTAAATCCTTCTAATAACAAAATAAAAAAGACACTCAAAATTGAGAAAAACATTCTTGAGGGGAGGTATGACAATAAATACACTATTGATGCGGATATTAATCCAATAATTAAACCTATCAATGGGTATAGAAAAGCGCTTTTGGCTGCACCTTCTATTGTTCTGTTGCGTCCTAAAGGTAAAATTGATGAAAACGCAAGAAGGTCAAGGAAATTTCTAATCATCTATTTATCCTCTGAAATATTTTTGATGAAATTCCTGCAATGAGCCCGCCCAAAGCATCGTCCATAAATGGTCCAAGCCCGCCTATTATACCAGGTTTAATCCTTTCAACTCTTCTAAACTCAAATATCCCTCTATATCCTCCAATATATGATGCTATTGCGTCCCCTATGGCCTCGTCAGCGATTAAATGAATGGGGTCTTTTTCAAACTCACTTTTTGGAAGTCCTGGAATTATTCCTCTATATCCATCTTCCTCTGCCCTCAAACCCGCAATAATAAGTGAAGAAACGTTAGTTTCCTTAAGATAGTATTCAAGTTCATTTTGGAATAATGACTTGAACTCATCTCTAGTTATATCATCATTGTCAATGAAAAGCTCCATTTCTGCTTTTATGATATCCTCTAAAATAATACCCCTCTCCCTAAGCCTAGATGCCAAACTTCTCTGAGGATTATTTTTATCATACACTACCAGAGAATTATAAACTCCTTCATATACAAGTTCCCCTAGTGTTTTCCCTATTTTCGTTCCAGTTGACATGTACCTTTCTTTTTTGCCATTTCCAGTTGATGCAATTAAAGCGGAATCTGTAGTTGTACCTGTAGCATTTCTGTAAGAATTAACGCTTCTTATGTCAAGATCAAGTAGCGCCCGGGTCTTAGCTTCAGTCATTGTTATAATCCCCCCTACATACGCCTCTTCCTCTAAATTGGCATCTATTATTGCATAGATATTTATTGTGCAGGGTGTTAAAACAGAAGTCATTTCACCTGCTAAGGAAGCATTAGAAACACCTGCAGTGAGAAAAACTAAAACATTATTTTCTTCTTTGATAAATAAATTCTTTACATCACATGCTGTCATCATTCCAACTGAATCTATTGCTCCTATTTTCTTTTCTATTTCCTGAAGATCTTTTTCAGGATTTTCAGAAATATAGTTTTTTTCTACTTTTTTCCCAATAAATGTTCTGGTAAATTTCTTGCCCCCTCCGAGGATTGCAGAGCTATAGGTCTTAAGGGATTCATCTGACTCAACTACAAAGAAATCATCATAAATTCTAAGTTTTACTTTGCCAGAAAGAAAACTCTTTTCCTTCAATATTTTCATGTGAATCCCCCAACTTTAAGTGGTAGTGGCAATAGGCATATCATAATTAAAACTAATGCAAATGATACCATAGTTGATAGGAAATACAATTTTAAAGCTTTTCTCACTATTAATGTATCTTCAAAATCAATCCCATCGCCTATGGTATAATAGCCCTTTTTTTCAAGTTTAACGCCGAATATTCCGGCATATAAGGACATTATATGGCCGGAGTTTGGACTTTCAGTTGTATTATGGTATTTTCGGTAGATTTCAAATGATCTTTTTAAAGAATAGTTAAAAATCAAAGAACAGAATAAGGTAATTAAAACGCCAATTCGTGAAGGAATAAAGTTTAAAACATCGTCTAATCTTGCTGAAATTTTTCCAAATAAAATATACCTCTCATTTTTATACCCAACCATTGAGTCAAGTGTATTTACAGCTCTAAATACTAGGCACCCATAAAAACCAAATATCATGAAAAAAAAGAGGGGGGATACAATGCTGTCAATAAATGATTCTCCAATACATTCAAGGTTTCCTGATAGGATGTGATATCTGTCAAGCTTTTTTGTATCTCTTGAAACGATGAAAGAAAGATTCTTTCTAGCACCGTCTAAATCATTTTTATCCAGTGGAGTAATTATTCGCTTTGTAGCCCTTCCCATCTCATTTATTGAAAAGGTACTTTTTAAGATAAATACAGCTATTGGGAAGAAAATATAGATTGGAGTATGGATATAGATCAAATTCAGGATGAATCCTATTGATAATGCAATTAGAATTGTAAAAAATGTAAGAAGGCCACCCATCAGAATAGAGTTTTTCCAAAATTTTTTCTCAAAACAGCTGATAAATTTTCCAAATAATATCGTTGGGTGGATAAAAAGCGGTTTTTCTCCAATGATAAAATCATAAATAAGTGCTGAAATGATAATTGAAGCAAGTATCAATTTATCCATGCAATAACTCCGCCAAAGCCCCTATAAGAATCTCGTTTTCTTTTCTAGTTCTAACTGCTATCCTGATGCCACTGTCAATGCCTCTAAAGCTAGAGCAGTCCCGTACGAGGATACCTTTTTCATACAATTGAGATTTTATATTTGGAGAATCATCTATTTCAATGAATAAAAAGTTGGCATTTGAAGGATAGACTTTTAGTTCCAACGCTTTTAATCTTTCGAATAAAAACTCTCTTTCTTTTGAAATTGATAAAATCGTTTCATTGACAAAATCAGTGCATTTTATAATATTTTCACCAATTATTTTTGCAAATGCATTGATATTCCAGGTTAACCTCATGTTATCAAGAACCTTTGAAACTCTTTCTGATGAAACCCCAAATCCTAGTCTGATTCCTGCAACACCTATTATTTTCGTAAGAGAACGGGATACTATTAAATTATCAAATGAATTTGTGAGTGAAACAAGTGAGTTCTCTTCGGAGAATTCAATGAATGCCTCATCAATCAAAATTGGTATATCTTTTTTATTTAATATTTCAACTAAATCAATCAGGCCTTTCTTTTTAACAACTGTACCATATGGATTATTTGGATTGGTCAAGAAAATACACGATGTTCTATCGCTTATTTTTCTTAAAATTTCATCAATATTAATCTGGCCTTTTTTTAGAGAAACGCTTGTTGGGGTACCTCCCTTTATTAGGACAAGCTTTTCATATTCTCCGAAAGATGGCGATGGTATAATAACTTCTGATTTTGGTTCAACAAAAGTATCAGCAAATAATTTTATGAACTCAAGTGACCCATTAGATGGGATTATTTGATTTTGATTTACGCCAACATATTCAGCAAGAGATTTTTTTAAATTTATTAGAGAATTGTCAGGATATTCACTTATCTTATTTTTAGTAATATTGGCATTAAGTAAATCTATCAATATTTTGGGAGGGCCATGAGGATTAATATTTGAGGAAAAATCTAATTTATCTTCACTATTTTTTTTCCCTCCATGAACTACCTGAGGAATTTTACTTAGTTCTTCTAACTTTTTTTTATATGTCACTATATCACTCTAATGTTAGTCTAATCCTATATTAAGAGCCTTATAATATTTTCTTTCATACGTACGGAATAAGAAATATTATATTCTTTCTATTGAAAATCTATTTTTGTAACGCGTTAATATTTTTATTGTACGTTCTCCTATTATTGCAGTGAACATGCCATTTCCAATTGCATGACAAACATCCCAGCCGATACTCAATACATATGTTCTGATAAATGTTTCAAAAGTGTGGGGTTTTACAAAGAATGCAAAGTGCCATATATTCATTATCCAGCCATATAGAACTCCCCACACAATTGAGAATACTATGATTAACCTAAAATCAATTTTTTTTTTACCGATATATCCTGCAGTGAGCCCTGGTAATCCCCAAGCCATCATCTGCAATGGCGTCCAAGGCCCATGGCCTAGAAAAAAATTAGAAACAAACGGAGTTAGAGCTCCGACAAAGAATCCTGCTATTGGGCCATACACAAGTCCGGAGCAGATTATGAGCGTTGTACAAGGCTGAATTCCCTGAAAGTTAGAAAATGGTACTCTTAGCACTGCTGACATTCCAGAAAGCATAGCAATTAAGGTAAGCTGTTTTGTACTAAACTCTTTTTTTTCAAACTGATACACAAATGCTAGTATAACAAATATAAGTATCCCAATTATTTCATATGGCCATAATTTAACTATTATCCTAGAGTCATCATATAGCAGTCCACCGCCAAAGAGTGCGATTCCAATCGCGATGAATACTAAGGGAAAGACATCATTTAGCTTTATCCAATCACCTCTAAAGCCTCTTCAACAGTTAGAGTATCGTCTGGTATGCCAAATTTCACATAGGGTTGGATTAGCCTATTTATCTGGGGGGAGAAGAGAAGCGCTTTGGAAAGTACATCTCTTTTATTTCCATCAGAGATTATGTTGCCTTCACTTAGCAGAATTACCCTATCTGAAAATTCTGCTGCAGTTTCTATATCGTGGGTTATCATTATTGCCGTCTTTGCCTTTTCCCTCAAATAGCTTATTAGCTCTCTTTTCAAATAATAATCCATACCTCTTGTAGGCTCATCTAATATTAGTATTTCAGGATCAGATACTAAAACAGAAGCCAAAGCGACCCGTTGCCTCTCTCCACCAGACAAATCATGAGGGTAGCTATCCTTATATTGATAGATTTTAAAATACTTTAATATTTCTTCAGTTTTCTTTTTAATAAGATTCTCATCAACCTTGAGATTTCTTAAAACAAATTCAACTTCCTTCTGGACAGTGTCATTGAAAAGATGAAGATTGGGGTCTTGGAACACTATACCTACCTTTTGTATCAATTCCTCTAATGAGTAATCACTTATTTTCTTACCAAATAGGAGGATCTTGCCTTTTCTTGGTTTAATAAGTCCATTCATTAGCTTTACAAGTGTCGTCTTTCCACTTGCATTCTTTCCCATAAGGGCGATCATATCGCCTTCAAAAACATTAAATGAGATATCTTTTAAAACATCTTTTTCTCCATCATATGAAAAGAATACCTTGTCCATGGAAAGTGTTACTCTTTTTGAGCTTTCTTTTTTCTCCCATGTAATTTTGTTTTTTGGAGTAGTTAATACTTCTTTTAGAGATAGTCTTGCTTCCTTTACTGTAAGCGGCATCCCATTATTCACCATCTCCTTTTCAAAATTCAAGGCGAGCCTTGTCACAGGCGGCATCCCAACCTTCCAATCTTTAACATTATTTGATTTGAGTTTTCTCGGACTACCATCGTAGAGAATCTTGCCGCTATCAATCATTAACATCCTATCCACATGGTGGATAACTCTCTCTAACCTATGCTCAACTAGAATGATTGTTAGGCCGAGTTCATCATTTATTTTTTCTATGACATTTAAGACACTCTCGGCACTACCTGGATCAAGCTCAGATGTCGGCTCATCTAGCAATAGTACTTCTGGATGCGTTGCAAGTGCAGAAGCTATGGCTACTTTTTGCTTTTCCCCTCCAGACAACTCTTGAATTGTTTTGTCCCTAAGTCTTGAAATATTTACTGCATCAAGAGACTCTTCTATCCTCTTTTTCATTATCTCTTTTGAAAAACAAAGATTTTCCATTCCAAAGGCAATTTCCCTTTCAACCTGATTTGAGACTAATTGATTTTCAGGATCTTGGAATACCATTCCAACAATCTCTGACATCTGATTTGTAGGAGTTTTTGAGACATTCTTTCCTTTAACTAAAACTTCACCGCTTATTTTTCCACCATAAAAATTTGGTATTAGACCATTTATCGATCTTAAAAATGTAGACTTCCCGCCACCAGATGGGCCTGTAATGACAAGGAATTCACCCTCCTCTATAATAACATTAATTTTGTCAAGTGAAGGAATCTTACAATTAGGGTAGTAAAACGAAAAATCTTTAAACTCAATCATAGGTCATCAATCCTTTGATTTTC
>JAAZKM010000168.1 GCA_012799835.1 Candidatus Methanofastidiosia archaeon | reverse complement strand
TGAATAGGTGATTTTCTCAAAGGAGGGTCACCTGTTTTTATTGCCATTTATTAAACTAACAGAATTGGCAATATAGAGCCATTAGATATTAACCTCTTCGCAATGTAATAGATTAATAATCGATAGATACCGGGAAAACGAAAAAGTACTTGAGAAATAACATAAAACATGTTAAAATAAATGTTGTAAAACTTTAATACATATTATTGACAGAGCAAATGTTTTGTTTTATTATTTTTTTTATTGTAAATTATTTATTATATTCATAATTCATACTTCACAACGAATAAAATTTAGTATAAACTATATTTAAAGACTGTATTATATCTATTTTATACAATTGAATAATCCTTATAGTATTTCTTTTTGGTGGTAAATAATACATATGGTATTTGGGGGTACGAGATGTTAGGAGTAGATACAAGAGGTATTGACGAAATATTGCTGGAGATGGGTGCTCTGAATATAACCGATTTGAAGAAGGCTTGGGATATTCAGAGGGAGAAAAATAATAATATTGAGGATGTATTGCTGGAACTCGGACTTGTGTCTCAAAAGGATATTATGCATGCCAACGCAAAAAAGATGGGTATACCTTTTGTTGACCTGACCGATTATCAAATCAAGGATGAGAGTGTTCCGCTTCTGATAACACGAAACATTGCAAACAGGTATAAGGTGATTCCTATTGATAAGGATAACGGAGTTCTTACTGTTGCAATGGATGATCCTTCGGATATTTTCTGTATTGATGATATTCGTCTTGCAACAGCACTTGAGATTAAGCCTGTTTTGGCAGATGTCAAAGAAATAGAAAAGCTAATTATGAAGTATTTTGGAGAAGAGAAAAAACAGCCTGAGCCAAAGGATAAATCAACAACACAATTAGAAGGTGAGTTGGAAGGCGAAGGTTTGTTTGGTGACGATGAATCTCTTTTGGATAGTCAATTGTATGACAGTATTAAGACTGATGTAGAGCCCAACAGCTTTGAAGGCAGTACTTCTAATGTTGTTCAGAGTGATCTTGACTTTGCCCGGCAGGGAGATGGCGGTATTTTTAAGGATAAGATAGGAAATCTCCTTGTAAGAGCAGGCGTTATTACTCAGGAGCAACTTGAACAAGCCCTGAGTTTGCAGGCAAAATCCGGCGGACTTATTGGACAAATTCTGGTTAAAAAGGGCTATCTCAACAAAAAATCCCTTTTTGAGTTCCTTCAAAAGCAAATGGGAGTCGATTTTGTAGATGTTGAAAATATTCAAATAGATGAAGAAGTATTACAGTTAGTATCTTCAAGTATCGCAAAAATGCACAATCTTATCCCGATAGAAAAGTCAAGTAATAACTTAAAGGTTGCGATGAGTGACCCAATGAACATTTTTTCCATTGATGATTTAAGACTTACGACAGGCTTGGAAATTATACCTTGTTTAGGGGACGAAGATCAAATTACCGCTCAAATTGAAAAGTATTACGGGAAAGTTGAAAAGAAGATAATAGAAGAGCAACAAGAGCAGAGTTTTGCGAAGCTTGATGAGGAAATTGAGGAAGTAAATGAAAAGCTTGCGGATCAGATAATCGAAGCAGAAGATGAAGAGGAAACGTTAGACGTCAGTGACCTTGAAAATGCACCGATTGTCAAGATGGTTAACATATTGCTTCAAAAAGCAATAGCAACAAGGGCGAGTGATATTCATATAGAGCCTCAAGAGGATCTTGTTTTAATAAGATACAGAATAGATGGGCAATTGGTTGAAATAATGAAATATAAAAAGAATATTCTTCCTTCGCTGGTCGCGAGGATTAAAATCATAAGCGGATTGAATATAGCCGAAAAGAGAGTTCCGCAGGATGGCAGAATAGGTATGAAGTTCCACGGCAGAGAATATGATATGCGTGTATCTGTTTTGCCTACAATGTTTGGAGAAAAGATTGTTATAAGAATAGCTGATAAAGAAGGCTTTAATGTTTCAAAACTGGATCTCGGATTTTTTGAAGATGATATGGAGAAGTTTGACGAAATCATATCGAACCC
>JAAZKM010000167.1 GCA_012799835.1 Candidatus Methanofastidiosia archaeon | reverse complement strand
ACACTGTCACTATGATCACATTGGAGGAAATAAATTTTTCAAAGTGCCAATTTATGCGCATGAGAAAGACTATCTTGATATTCAAAATGCAACAAATAAAACTTATTTCCAGGTATTTTCTAAAACTTTTGAAGGTTTCAAAGATGTGAATCCTTTAAAAGAAGGGGATGAAATCGATTTAGGGGATTATTTTTTAAAAGTAATTCACACCCCCGGACATACATCGGGATCTATATGCCTATTGGAAGATAATAAGAGATATTTGTTTTCCGGAGATACAGTTTTTAAAGATTCAATTGGGCGGTATGATCTACCATCTGGAAATTTTGAGGACTTAAAACAATCATTAAAAAAACTGTGCGATCTAAAAGTAAAAGAAGTTTTTCCAGGCCATGGTGAAAATTTCCTTGGTAAGGACCTTTTATTTAATAAATATATGATTTCATTTATGGAAGATGAGATTTAAATCATAAGTATTGGATAGAGCTAATATTCTAATTTTCTTCCAACGTGAATTAGTTCCATTATAATATATTTTATTTCTCATTAGTATACACATGACATTTATTTTAATTATTAAATACATATAAATAATATTTCCTGCCAAAAAACATAACTAAGATTTAAATACTTATAATATTTACGACATAAAGGAGAGTATCCCATGGATAACATAGATCCTTTTGAAAATGTATTAAAGCAGCTTGATAAAGTAAACAAAGTTCTTAAGCTCGATGAAGGAATATATGAAGCATTGAAAAAATCAAAGAGATTCATTGAGGTAAACGTGCCTGTTATCATGGACAATGGTAATGTGAAAGTGTTTACTGGTTATAGATGTCAATATAATGACGCAAGAGGTCCAACAAAAGGAGGTATAAGATACCATTGGAATGTATCGCCCTCTGAAATAAAGGCTCTTGCTGCTTGGATGACTTGGAAATGCGCAGTTGTCGACATCCCATTTGGAGGGGCAAAAGGAGGAATAATATGTAATCCTAAGGAGATGAGCGAACGAGAAATTGAGAGACTTTCCAGAGGATTTATTGGGGCAATTTACAAATTCATTGGCCCTGAATTAGATATTCCCGCACCAGATGTATATACAAATCCAAAGATAATGGGTTGGATGATGGACGAATTTTCTAAGATGAGGCAACATTATTCACCTGGAGTTATTACTGGAAAACCTTTATCTATAGGGGGTTCTCTAGGCAGGGGCGATGCAACTGCAAAAGGTGCATGGTTTACAATTAGAGAATACCTAAAATACTTAAAATGGGATATTAAAAAAACAACCTCTGCGATACAAGGATATGGAAATGTAGGATTATATATAACACAGTTTTTATACGATCAAGGCTCAAAAGTTATTGCTGTTTCTGACTCCAAAGGAGGAATTTACAATGAAGAAGGGCTGGATCCTTATCAAATATTTAAACACAAAGAGAAAACGGGATCAGTTTCTAATTTTCCTGGGGCAAAAAACATATCCAATGAAGAGCTTCTAAATCTTAAATGCGATATCTTATGTCCATCTGCTCTTGAAAATCAAATTACAGGGAAAAATGCAGATAAAATCAAAGCTAAAATGATAGCTGAGCTTGCAAATGGTCCGGTAACTCCTGAAGCTGATGAAATATTAATTGATAAAGGTGTATATACCTTGCCTGACTTTTTGTGCAATGCAGGTGGAGTAACAGTTTCTTATTTTGAATGGGTTCAGAATCTAATGCATTACTATTGGTCTTCAGAAGAGGTTTACGAAAAGCTAGATAAAAAAATGACAAAAGCATTTTGGGATGTAATTACTGCTAAGGAAAAATATGGAATAGACATGAGAACCGCTTCTTATGTAGTTGCAATTGGAAGGGTAGTTGATGCAATGAAGGCACGAGGCTTTGGTTATTAACTATACCCATATTTTTTTATTTCATTCGAATTTTATTGTTTAGTTATATAATTCCAATCATACAACAGTACCCCTAACTTGTT
>JAAZKM010000166.1 GCA_012799835.1 Candidatus Methanofastidiosia archaeon | reverse complement strand
CCAATCGATCAAATATTTCTGGATATTTAAGAGGTAATTCGATTATTTCCCTAACAACTTGGATTTTATCTTTAAGACCGCCAACATCTTCGTAAGTAATACCTGCTATTTCATTTTCTTCACTTTCGCTATATTGAGTCCTAACTTCAATTTCCGTTCCACTTGAAACTCTTACTATCCCTTGTGGACTAGTTGAAATAACAATGAATCTCATTTCGCCCAATGAAAAAGGAGTCATTTCTAATAGATTGCCAATCATCTTGTCAAAAAGAGGATCCCCAGTTTCTTTCATTCTTGATTGGCTATTTACACTTATTCTGTCTCCCTTTACTAGTGCCCTACCTAAGATGTTCCTTTGTAAGATATTTCCAGGAATAACCATATGAATTCCTTTTTCGATTGGGGCTAGAACGACTCTTCCTGCTTCTTTTACATCAACTTTATTAACTTCAACATATTCGCCCATACTTGCTTTTGCATTTTTTCGTATCAGCCCGTCCATTCTGATTATAGCAAGACCTTTATCATCTGGGTATGAATCGACTACTATAGCAGCAGTCTTCCTTTTCCCAAAAATCTCAACAATGTCTCCTCTTTTTATGCCTATCTTGTCTTGATATCCTTTATCTATCCTAACAATACCCCTGCCCACATCTTGCTGGCTGGCACCTGCAACTTTAAGTTTGACTATTTCAGATTCTCCAATTTCCACATAATCCCTATTTTAAGATATAATACATAATATTAAAAATGTATTGGTATTAAATTAAAGGCATTAATGCCCGATAGTTTTATAAATTTATCAAAAGGAAAAATTTTACAAGAGTAATAGTGATAACCATGAAAAACATATATATTTCTCCAAAGTTTATTAAGCAAGGCGAATTTGAATTGGTAGAAAGAAAGGGTGTTGGCCATCCTGATTCCATTGCAGACGGTATAGCTCAAAAGGTTAGCAATGAATTATCCAAGTATTATATTAAAAAATTCGGCAGAATAATGCACCACAATACTGACCAAGTAGAAGTCATTGGTGGGACATCAATCTCTAAATTTGGAGGCGGAGAGATAATAAAAGATCCTTTGATCATTCTTTCTGGTAGAGCAACTCAAAAAGTAGGTGACGAAATAGTCCCAATTCATGAAATTGCTAAGGAAGCTACAGATAAATACCTTAAAGAGTTATTCCGAGGAGAAATCAGAATAGGAATTGAATCCTTCATGGGAGAAGGATCTTCCGATCTAAAAGACGTTTTTGGAAGGAAAAATTCAATTCCGCTATCAAATGATACTTCATTTGGAGTTTCTTTTTACCCATTCACAAAAGTTGAACAGTTAGTATTTGATATAGAAAATTTTCTTAATTCAGATAAGATGAATAAAAAATACCCCGCCATAGGACGAGACATAAAAGTTATGGGGGCAAGAATCAAAGACAATGCTAAAATTACTATCGCTTTGGCTACTGTAGACAAATACGTTGAAAATATTAAAGAGTATGTCACTTTCAAAGAGCAAATAATAGAAATATTAAAAGATAAATTTGGAAGTTGTGATGTTGACTATTATATAAATACTGCAGATGACGTGGAAAGAGGAAGTGCATTTCTTACCGTAACAGGCTCGTCTATGGAAAATGGTGATGATGGCTCAGTTGGTAGAGGAAATAGAGTAAATGGACTTATAACCCCATATAAACCGATGTCAATGGAAGCTGCAGCTGGAAAAAATCCGATAAATCACGTAGGAAAGCTTTACAATGTTTTATCCTTGTATATTGCAAGAGACATATATCATAATACTAATGCTGGCGAAACTCAAGTCAAAATTTTAAGCCAGATTGGAAAACCAATTAATGAGCCACTAGTATGTGACATATCCACAGAAAGAGAGCTTTCTTCGGAAGCCCAAAAAGAAGTTCGAAAAATAGCTTCTGATTGGTTGGACAATATTAAACAGGTCACGGAAGACATCATTAATGAAAAAGTAAATCTATTTTAATTAATTTAATTATTTTATTTAATTTGTATTATTTCTTTTTGTTATTTTACTTGATATTTCAATTCCAACTGGACAATGATCAGAGCCAAAGATATTCTTAAGAATAAAAGCTGAGCTTAAAGAATCTATTAGATTATTACTTATGTAGAAGTAATCGATTCTCCATCCAACGTTTCTATCCCTTGCTTTACTTTTGTAGTCCCACCAACTATAGTTGTTAGGTTCTTTATTAAAATAGCGAAATGTGTCAATAAAACCTGATTCGATAAATCTGTCAATCCATGCCCTTTCTTCAGGTAAGAATCCAGATATCCCTGCATTTTCCTTTGGTCTTGCAATATCAATCTCTTTGTGTGCGGTGTTTACATCTCCACATACTATTATTCTTTTATCTTGAGTTTGTAAGTCTTTAACATAATCGAGGAACATGTTATAGAAATCTAATTTATATTGCAATCTTTCTTTAGACATTTTGCCATTTGGAAAATAAACATTAAATAATATAAACTCGGGATATTCAAGTATTAATCCTCTTCCCTCGGCATCGAATATATCTATCCCAAATCCAGTTTTTACTGATAAAGGTTTTTCTTTGGAGTATACGCATACGCCACTATAGCCTTTACGTTCTGGAGATGAAAAATAAGACTTATAGTTTTGTATTTCTTTTAATTCTAAGGGCACATCTTCTGACCTGATTTTTGTTTCTTGGATACATAATATATCTGGGCCATCATTTTCTATAAACTCATATAATCCTTTTTTTGCTATTGAACGAAGCCCATTTACATTCCATGACAATATTCTAAGTTTATTCATGAAAACACCTTAATCAAAATCTGCATATATCTCCCCAAAATTAATACCAGAAATAATTGGATTTTTTTCAGATTCAAATTTTAAAGACCATCTTGCTTTATGTAATTCAGGACTAGCACTACCATTTTTTATTGCTTCATACGATTCTATAAATGCAGATATTTTATCTATTGCTTTAATTAATTTACCATCTCTTGGTGAGTACTTATCAAGATTATACTTATTCCCTATATCCTCTTCTAAAATTTCCTGTTTTCCTTTAATTAGAATAATATTTTCAAACTCGTTTTCTGTATACATTTTAATCTCAGTATGCCAATCTTTTGGAAGTAAGGGGTATATCTTTTCTTGCATTTGTTCCCTCTCATACATTTTAATTAATTTATCTAATCCTTCAATAGATCTTTTTAAAGGGGAATGTATGTCTTTTGTTAGTACTTCTGGTAAATCATGAAACAATCCAGTGAAATAATTGTTTATTCTTCTCTTCTCACAAGCCCCAATTTCTAATGAAAAAAGATAAGATAATACAGCGACATACATCATATGGCCTAATACAGATGTTTTTGGAACTCTATGTACATGTGCCCACCTAGATTGAAATCTAAGTTGTCCTGCGAAACTAATAAATCTTCCAAATTTGGTATAAGCGCCAGCTTTTATCCCTTCAAGATCAAAATATCTATTTTGTTTTTGCTGAAGATCTCGTTCAATTATACTCATTTCTTGATCATATGCATTTAATTGCCTAATAATATCAAATTCCCATCTAGTTGCATAAAAGTGGGCCCCACTAAGAATTCTTTTATTTAAAGTATTATCGCTATCCTCAAAATATGTCCTAAATCTATCAGAAAAATCTTCGCCTAGCGGAGATATCACAGATTCAAGCTCCTTAAATACCCACTGATTTAATTTTTTATATCTATCTTCATTTTTCTTAAATTCATATAAAATCGTGGGTTTTAAATCAGTAATAACTATTCTTTGAAGAAGTTCGAATATTCCTCCTTCAATAATCTCAGTCCAACTGAAATCACTCTTCTTTTCTTCATATTTACCTAAAACATAGGCGATAATCATTTTGTGCCCTTGTTTATCAAGTTCTACTAGTTCTACAGGCCTTATTTTGTCATTCCATCGCTGCATATAGGCAGAATCAAAAAGTCTTAGTAACAAGGATTTTCTTATCATTTTATCACATAGATTAATTTGTAAAAGTTACCTTCAATACATCATCTATCCTATGGATTATATCATTAATCTTTCCCGAATCTTTATCGCTAATTTTGCCCTCCATTTTGAAAGAATTTAGTTTTTTAATAATTTCAAAAACATCATCAAATGCTTTTTTTACATTAAGATCATTTCCCATATTCTTTTCAAATACGGGAGATATGGTTTCAATCAACTTTGGAACTTCAGGAGAGGAATATTCAATGTTTTTCTTCGAAATTATATTATTAATCATCTTTGAAAACATATTGAGTTTTTTAGAAACTCTTTCAAATTTGTGGTATGTAAAGTTCATTTTTTCACTATAATGAGAGTATATCAAAAAGAATCGTATTTCTTTTGTTGAATATCCTTTTTCAATAAGATCCTCAACATATAATATATTCTTTTTTCTTTTTGACATCTTCTTCCCATTAACAAATAAGTGATGTCCATGCATCCAGAAGGGACAAAAATCTTCCCCAGAATAACTCTCCATTATGGCGATATTATAGTCGTGATGCATTAATCTATTATCTATTCCTCCACAACAAATATCAACTTTAGTTCCTAAAGAGTGAAGAATTATTCCGGGATCTTGAGCATTCCATGCTGGCCAGCCTCTGCCTATTGGCGTATCCCAACATGGATAGTTTTCATCTTTACAAGAATGCCATAAAATAAAATCTCCTAAATTCCACATGTTGTAAGAATAGTTATCTCGTTTAAATCGAATTTTTTTCTTAGGCCATTTAGTCATATCGAGCCCGTATAGCTTTCCAAATCCCTTAAACTTTGTTGGATCAAAATAAATGTCCCCTTTGTAGTAGTAAGCATATCCCTTTTCCAAAAGTTTTGAGATTATACAAATAATTTCGTCAATTGCTTCAGTTGATCTGACAATGAAAGTTGGAACTTTTATACTTAGAAGTTTTAAGTCTTCAAGGAATAGTTTTGCTATTTCTTGAGTCAATTCTTTTACTGTTATTCCTTTAAGTTTAGCTTCTTCAATAGCTTTATCCTCTATATCTGTAAAATTCATCAGTCTTTTAACTTTGTAACCAGAATATTCTAAATATCTCTGGAGTATATCTTCAAACAAAAAAGTTCTGTAGTTACCAATATGTGGTTTTCTATATATTGAAGGGCCACATGTAAACATTTTTACTTCAGTGTTTTCTTTAAACTCTAAAGTGTCTATTTTTTTGGAAAGAGAGTTATAGAATTTAAAACGTTTTTTATTATTAATAATTAGTGGATTTAATTCATTCTCCATGAATAATCAAATACTAATGTCTATAAAAAATTACCTAAAGATAAATATATAGTTAGAAAGTTAATTTTTTAATCGTAGTCAACTTGTGGATTGGACTAGTATTTATGATATATTTTTAGATTTAATGTGCCGTATAGTATTAATATTTTTCCATTTTTTTCGTTATAAAAATTATATCTTATATACATATTTGAAATAATATATTTTTATTCAAAGACTTGGATTTCTCTAGTTTTTTTAACAAATTCTCCAAATTTTCCTTCAAATCTTGTAGCCCTTATGTCTTTGTCATCAATATAATGATAGTTGCCACCTCTGGGTTTCCCAAAGATAATGTTGTGATACTTAAATCCATGTTCTTCAAGCCATTTTATAGTAACGTCTCGCTCTTTTTGAGTTCTTGAGGTAAAAAAAGTTATAATGTGGCCTTCTTCATACCATTTGTTTATTGTAGCCTTGGCATTAGGTATCTCCTTTGCAGTAGCCATTCTATCTGATTCCTCATTTGGAATATCATCACAAATTACGCCATCAATATCAATAATGAAATTCTTCAGACCTTCAATCAGTTTAGGACTAGTTTTTTTTCCATTGAGGCCAATATTTTCTCTAAGATAATCCATCTTTTTCCCCTCATAATACACCATACTAAAATAGATATGCCAGTATTTATATGTTAGTATTAGTTAATATTTTCTTTCCTAATTTGTGCATATTTTTTCAATAGGTCTTTTTCTTCCGAAGTCATATTTTTAGGTATTTCAATAATTATTTTTATTAGTAAATCTCCTGATCCATAACCCCTAAGCTTGGGCATACCTTTACCCTTCAATCTCAAAATTGTGTCTGGTTGAGTGCCAGCTGGAACTTTAACATTTGCTCGTCCACCTATTGTCGGCACTGATAAAGAACATCCTAGGGCTGCTTGCGCTATTCCAATTGATTGTGAATATATTAAATCTGCATTTTCTCTCTTGAAAATATTATGTGGAAGTATCCTTATTTCGACGAATAAGTCCCCTGGGGGACCTCCAACGGACCCCATTTCTCCTTCTTGAGGTATTCTAAGGGTATTTCCATTTTCAATGCCTTTTGGAATATCTATGCTAATAGTTTTTTCCCCTCTTACGCTACCTGTACCACCACATTTATGGCATTTTTCAACAATTACTTTGCCTCTACCGCCACAAGTATTACATACGGTAACTGTTGCAAATGTACCAAATACTGTGTCTTTTCTAGATTGAATTCTTCCAGAACCCCCACACGCAGGACATACTTTTGGAGGTAATCCACCTTTGGATCCAGTTCCATGGCATTCAGAACATTTTAGTCCTTTAGTCATTTTGATAGACTTTTTGATTCCAGTATATGCTTCTTCAAGAGTTATAGATAAACTAGTTTTTAGATCTCTACCTCTTTGTGGCCGGTACGTTTCACCCCTTTGGCCTGAAGATCCGAAAAATATATCAAATATAGAGTCTCCAAATCCTCCACTACCAAATCCTCTGCCAAATATGTCTTCAAGGTCTGAAAAATGAGTAAAATGATTCCATTCGAATCCTTCTCTACCGAAGTTATTATTTACTCCTGCATGCCCATACTGGTCATAATTAGCTTTTTTATTTTTATCCATCAAAACTTCATATGCTTCAGAAATTTCTTTGAATTTTTCTTCTGCAGATTTATCGCCTTTATTTAAGTCAGGATGGTATTTTTTTGCAAGTCTTCTATATGATTTTTTTATTTCTTCTTCAGTTGCATTTTTACTTAATTCTAGAATCTCATAGTAGTCTCTTTTGGCCATCCTAAAACCTCAAAAATTAAAATAAAAAATTAATTAATCTTTTTTATCCTCATCAGTTACCTCAAAATCTGCATCATATATATTATCACCCGCATTAGGCTGGCCATCATTTTTTTGTTCTTGTTGTGATTGCTCTGCTGTGTCTTGAGTCTGTTGATAAATTTTAGCACTGACTTCATACATTGCTTTTGAAAGTGTTTCTGTTTTAGTAGTTATATCCTGGGGATTTGTTCCATTCATTGCATTTTTTAAATCTGTGATCAATCCTTCTAACTCAGATTTTTTGGAAGGATCTATTTTTTCTGAGAAGTCTTTCATTGCTTTTTCTGTTGTGTAAATCACTGTATCTGCCTGATTTCTTGCCTCTACTAAATCTTTCTTTTTGAGATCCTCTTGTGCATGAGCTTCAGCTTCTTTCTTTAGATTATCTATTTCACTTTTAGATAGATTTGCTGATGCTTGAATTGTAATACTCTGTTCTTTTCCAGTTCCCTTGTCCTTAGCTGTAACGTTTAAAATTCCATTTGCATCTATATCAAATGTGACTTCTATTTGGGGAATGCCTCTTGGCGCAGGAGGAATCCCGCTTAAAGTAAACTTACCTAGAGTGTGATTATCTGCTGCCATTGGTCTTTCTCCTTGGAGTACGTGTATTTCTACTGAAGATTGATTATCTGTTGCTGTTGAAAAGACCTCACTCTTTTTTGTAGGTATAGTTGTATTTCTATCAATCAATTTTGTGAATACTCCGCCCAAGGTTTCAATACCTAAAGATAGTGGGGTGACATCTAAAAGAAGTACGTCTTTTACTTCACCTTTAAGTACCCCTCCTTGAATCCCTGCACCAATTGCAACACATTCATCAGGATTAATATCTCTTCTAGGCTCTTTTGCAAAGTATTGTTTCACATAATTATATACTTGTGGCATTCTTGTGGACCCCCCTATAAGGAGGATTGAGTCAATATCTTCAGGTTCTACTTTAGCGTCTGACATTGCCTGTTGAATTGGTTTCATTGTTCTTTCTAATAGGTCTTTTGTCATTGCTTCAAATTTAGACTTAGATATAGTTACTTCAAGATGTTTTGGACCAGTTTCATCTGCAGTCAAGTAGGGTAAATTTATTGAAGTTTCTGCAAGCCCTGATAGTTCTATCTTAGCTTTTTCAGCAGCTTCTTTTAATCGTTGCATTGCCATTTTATCGTTAGTTATGTTTTTTCCATACTGTTTTTTATATTCATCAACTAACCATTCAACAATACGTTGATCCCAGTCGTCTCCACCAAGATGTGTATCTCCATTAGTGGATTTAACTTCAAACACTCCATCTCCTATCTCAAGAATAGAAACATCGAAAGTACCTCCACCTAGGTCATAAACTAGAATTGTCTGCTCATGTTGTTTATCTAATCCATAAGCTAATGTTGCCGCGGTAGGCTCATTTATGATTCTTAGCACTTTCAATCCTGCAATTTCCCCTGCATCTTTAGTGGCCTTTCTTTGAGAGTCATTAAAGTATGCAGGTACAGTGATAACAGCCTCCGTTATTTTTTCTCCCAGATACGTTTCTGCGTCTTCTTTTAATTTTTTTAGAATTTTTGCAGAGAGTTCTTCAGGGGTGTAGTCTTTTCCACTAAGAACAATTCTAACTTCTTGATTATTTCCAGGGGTAATACCGAATTGAATAATCTTTTTTTCACTGTCAACTTCGTCATATCTTCTTCCGATAAATCTCTTAACTGAATAAGCAGTATTTTCGGGATTTGATACAATTTGATTTTTTGCTACCCTGCCTACTAACCATTCCCCTTTAGAAGATACACCTACGACTGATGGAGTGGTTCTTCCCCCTTCTGCATTTGGTATTACAAGGGGCTGACCTTTATCCATTATAGCCATACATGAATTTGTTGTTCCTAAATCAATTCCTAATACTTTTCCCATATAATTCACCTCATTTAATTATAATATTATTTTCATTATTCTTTTTTAGTAACCTTCACTTTTGAGGGTCTTATCACCCTATCATTTAAAATATATCCTTTTTGGAATTCTTCCACTACTGTATTTTCTTCCGTTTCGTTTGAACAAATAATGGCCATTGCTTCATGGAAGTATGGATCAAATTCTTTTCCAAGACATTCTATTTCGCATAAACCATGTGAACGTAAAACGTTTTTAAGATCTTTATAAACTAATTCTAAGCCCATAAGAACTTCTTCCCGATCCAGTAACTCTTTTTCAGAATCTTTGTATGCTTTTATTCCTCTTTCGATGTGATCGAGTACATTTAGTATTCCCATTATCACATCTTGTAATGCGTATTTTCTAGTGTCTTCTTTTTCTTTCTCCGTTCGTTTCTTAAGATTTTGGAAATCTGCTTCGCTCCGTAGAAACCGTTCATGCTGTTCTTTTTGTATTAATTCACTTTCAGAAAGCTGTTGTTCAAGTTCCATGATTTTATTTTCAAGTTCAGTGACTTTATTTTCAAGATTTTCATTATTTTCTTCCATTAAAACACCTATATTTACTCATATATTGATTTCTTTTTGAAAGCTTAGACACAGCCTATGTACGTTATGATTTTCTTAAGTATTTCAAAAAATCTGTTGAAATCCGTTATGAAGACGTTCATTTGACAGCTTTGTGAAATGGCCACTTAAGTTCACCTAAAGTTAATCTAATCAATCCATTTATAAAATTTTCGGTTATATTTTATTTTTGTTTAAATAATGTTAAAAAATAATTATTCATACCTTAGAACTGACAGTGGCCGTATTTTTGAGACATTGTATGCAGGAATAATTGAAGCAATAACTGATACAACTAATGACAATAAAAATATACCTATTAAAACAAATGAGCTAATTGGGGTGTTTCCTATCTGTAAAATTACAGAAATTCCAAAAAATGAAACATATAAGACAACTAAAGAGAGTATCCCTCCAATCGCACCTATGGTTAAATTTTCTATTGCTAAATTTTTTAATACTGTTAAATTACTTGCACCTATTGCCTTCATAATTCCTATCTCCCTCTTTCGATCAATTATAGATAGATACATCGTATTTGAAATAACTATGATGGCAACAAAAAGAGAAAATGAAGCTAGCAAAGATATAGGGATTACAACCTGATCTATAAGTCTATTCACAATAGAAAGAATTTCTGAAGATTCAAACACATAAAATTCTGGTGAAAACATAGATTTGACCTT
>JAAZKM010000165.1 GCA_012799835.1 Candidatus Methanofastidiosia archaeon | reverse complement strand
TTTAATTTTAATATCTAAAGGTAAACTTTGAAGTTGTTGCAATTGCCATAATTCCATATTTTTGACCTCGCTTTTATATTTATATTTAATAAAATTGTCACTTCATCTAACAATCCATACAATGATTGCATCTTTTTCTTTGGACTTCTTTCCATTTTACCCACCAATCATTTCTTTCAGCTTTTCTTAATTCAAATTCTACAATATCTTTTATATCTGTTTTGCATCCAATAAGCACATGATAATAACCCCTTGGTTCTTTTTCGTCTGGAAATTTAGTATTTATTTTATGGTTAGTTGATGAGTACAACTTGACCCCTTCAATATTTTTTAATATTCTTATTCTCATATCATAGGAATTACGTTTATCATATTCTCCAAGAAACATTTTTCTCCAGCCATTATCTAATAATTTATTATATATTTCATTATCGTATCCACTAAGAATTGCTTTCCCTTTAATATGTAATAATATATTTATCATTTCTTCATGTTGTTGGTCTGTCATTTCATATGTATACTGGTATGTCATTTGTCTTGTTTTATGTATATAAGGCGGGTCTAAATAAAATAACGTATCTTTCCCATCATACTTTTTTATTAAATCTTTATAATCCATATTCTCTATTTGTACTGTTTTTAATCTTTCAACTGCTTTTGGTAAGTCATTTTCTATTTTCCCTAACCACTGGCTTACTGCTTGCGACATACCCCTTCTGCTTTTATTTTTACTATGTGACCATGTACTAAAATTTGTACTAAAACTTTGCATTGTAGCAACATACCATTTTCTTACTTTTTCTATTTCATCTTTTCATTTTTCCATGTATCTCTACAATGATAAAATTCTTCTCTGCTATATGGCGTTAAATCTAATTTCTGCTTTAGTATATTAGCTTTATTTTCATCTCTTAAAATTTTAAAAAACAAGTATAATCCACTATCAATATCATTGTATACTTCAATTTCACTCGGTTCTTTTTTAAATAAAATATGTCCTGCTCCACCAAATACTTCTACATACACTTTATGTTTTGGAAATAATTTTATAATATCATTTGCCATATAATATTTACCACCAAACCAATTAATAGGACTTTTATAACTCATAATACCTCCTTAATTTTATATTATTATTTTAATTTATAAATGAAATGAAATTGTTGTATTCTCTTGTCTTAATTAAGTTTAATAAATTTAATTAAATCATTATTTTCATCAGGTTGTAATTCCCAATGAAGTATTCCTTTTCTTTTTACACTCCCTCTGAAATACATTTATCACTTTATTACCCTTATATCGCAAATATTTTTATATATTTTTTTTAATTCTTGAAATGTTTTTTCTTCATTATTCTCATATAATAGCATAAGTTCTTTATAGTCTTTCTTAATCATATCTTCTATAACTTTTGCAAAACAATCTATAATTTTTTGTTCATACATAATGGTTCTCCTACATGAAATATAAATATCAGTTTATTTATTCTTTTTAATATATGATTCTAACATTTCATCTATTTCTTTTTTATGTTTAAAATAATAATCTAAATCAGGATTGAACATCTTGACTCTTTTACCACGAATAACGTCTTCACTTTTTGCATTAGGTATAGCCTTTATAATACTACCATTTTTAAATACAATTGTATTTTCTTCAGTTACCATTCCTATTGTCATATCTTTAAAAAACAAAG